>JAPOKD010000119.1 GCA_029977825.1 Planctomycetota bacterium
ATATCACCGAGCTTTCCATCGCGATCCGGCACAAGGATGGCTGTCACAATCGCACCATAATTGGTGATTTTCACTTGCATGCCAGACTTGTTTTTAAATGTATACAGTTTGATCGCGTCAAAATCGGTAACACGTTGAGCCTGAACACTGCTGTCAAGGAAAGCAAAGCAGACAAGAATAGCGAGCAGTTTCTTCATGGTGCCATATCAAAGTAGGAGTGAAAGTGAAAGCGAGCGTCGCGACGGAGCAGACCCCCGGGGCCACGCCATGTTTTTGGTGGGCTTCGCCAATAGTGTCGACTACGGAGCGGCCAGAATCAATGCGCCGCAAGATTGCAAACGCAGAAAGTTTCTGGATGGAAAAGCCGACACAAACGGACAAAACTTTCTTTATCAATGAATCCGCAAGCTGAAACTCAATCAACGCGAGACAGAATCACATGGTAGGGGTCGCCCTTACGACCTTTGATTGAAGACCGAACCTGCACCTCAGCATCGCCTTGCGGGACCGAGATACCCGAAATCACCAGCCGTTTTTGCCCCTCCTCGAGAGTTGCCTTCCGCGTCACGCGTCCGATCGACAAGGTCAGGTCCATGGGACCAACGGGCTGACTGTAGACCAACTCGGCGTCGAATGTAGCAGGACGTTCGACGCTCACAAGCCAGACGCCAGATTCTCCCCAGCCTACAGAATTGCTGACCCGCCAATCCTGCAGCGTCAGCGCAGTCACGGCTTCCTTATCGGAGCCAATCACCATTCGCGGGGGAGCATAGTTATCGGTTCGGGTAGTCGAGACGTCGTCGAACCACGCGTCATAAGCCTTTAACATTGCTTTGAGCTTTTCGGGTTTGGTCTCCGCCAAGTTGGCTGTTTCTCCTTGATCTGAATTCATATCGTAAAGCTCAAAGGGCACTTCTTCAGGCATCACTTCCTGACCGAAACCGCTTGGATGCACCAATTTCCAGCGTTGATTTCTCACGGCCATATGGTGATAGCGAACGGGTTCATCACCACGGTGCACCTGCAGTACGATATGGCGATCTGGCCACTCGGGGGTTTGCCCCTCCAGCAAAGGCAGCAAACTCCGACCATCTACATTTGCCTCGTCAGGAACGTCAACTCCGGCTGCATCGGCGATCGTGGGTAACAGGTCGATATGCGCAGCAATTCGATCACTAACAGTTCCCGGACGGATCCGGTCAGGCCATCGCACAAACAACGGACTGCGAATACCACCCTCATGCACCATCGTTTTCATACCTCGAAATGGACCAGCAAAACGCATCGAGTTTGGGCCATTGTCGACGAGATAGACGACCATCGTGTTATCAAACAGCCCCTGCTCTTTCAGATGCCGGTCCAACTTTCCGATGTTCTGATCTACGTTTTCGATCATGGCCGCAATCCTTGCCAACTGATCAACGTTTCCCCTCTTGCCCACCATGATGGATTTCAGGTCGACGGTTTTGTAATACTCATAAAGTTCCTGTGGTACATCGTGAAAGGGCCCATGCGGCGCATTCGTCGGCAAGTAAACAAAAAACGGCTTACCCTCTTTTTTGCAACGATCAATGAACTGGATTGCTGCATCAAAGTACAGATCAGTGCAGTAACCCTCTGTATCAATTTGCTTTCCGTTCTCAAAAAGAATGGGGTTGGTATATCGCCTGTTATTTTCAATTGGCTCAGATGGTTGGGCCAAACCACCACCCCGGTGGATGTAAGATTCGTCGAATCCCTGATCATCAGGTCGCAGCGGATAGCTGTCACCCAAGTGCCACTTACCGAATATTCCTGTGGCATAACCGGCACCCTGCAGAATCTCGGCAATCGTCACCTCCTCAGGTTCCATCATTGACCGACCCTTGAAGGTATCAACAACCCGAGTGCGATAGTGGTACCTTCCGGTCATCAGAGACGCCCGAGTCGGCGAGCACACAGGACAGACATAGAAGTCTGACATGGATGCGCTCTCTTGGGCCAAAGCATCAATGTTCGGGGTTCGCAAGATTGAATTACCAGTCACTCCGTGATCACCATACCCTTGATCGTCGGGCATGATCACCACAATATTTGGACGCCTCACTTCCACGGCATTGGCGAGACCACTGGAAATCAAGATAAAACCATGAACCACACAGAACATGACACAAAGCAGCAAACGGACAAGCATTGGAACTCAACTCTTAGGTGAAATGGAAACAATTACGTGCAGCTCCTAATTGCCCTTCTTTTTTCGTCGCACGACACGCTTGGCCTTGGCAGGAAAGTAGGGCGATTCAGTTCGCGCAGAATCAAGAAACGCTTCAAGTTTGCGGACCAATGCAGGATGACTCTGCGAGACGTCTTGCTGCTCGCCCCGGTCTTTCTTCAAGTCATACAACTCCAGTGGCTCTTCTGTTCCAAACCGAATCGCCTTCCAATCGCCAAATCTGACAGCTTGCTGAAAAGGCGAATGGATCTCCCAATAGTGCATCTGCCGGCAACTTTGTTCTTTTCCCATCAAGGTGGGCACCACTGACATTCCGTCGAGATGAGAGGGAACTTCAACACCGGCCAACTCACAAAGCGTCGGAAAAACATCTCGCATATCCCAAACGAAATCACTTTCCTTTCCCGCTGGAACGTGCCCTGGCCACCTGACTCCCATAGCTGCACGAATTCCTCCCTCGTAAAGCATTCGCTTTACTCCTCGCAAACCGCCGGCGCTTTCAATGGCTTTGGCAAAAGGCGGGTTGGGGCCATTGTCAGATGTATAAAAAACAATCGTATCATCATCGATTCCCAGCTCCTGCAATAAATCCATCACCTTACCAATAGTCTGATCAGTCCGAGTCACCATCGCCGCATAGTGTTGCACTTGAGTACCTCCTGGAATTCCCTCGTACATCGCAAACGCAGGATCATCGGTTGGGATGACATAGGCCCCGTGAGGCGGAGTAACCGCAAGATAAAGAAAGAAAGGTTCGTCTTGGTGTTCGCGTATTAACTGCAAAGCTTTTGCTTCCTGTTCGTAGGGAATGTAGGTTTCTTTCTTGCCACCCTTATTGCCGGGCAAGGAAACCATCTTTCCACCATCCCAGATTTCATCGGGAAAATGGTTGTGGGCATGCACCTGATCCAAATAGCCATACCAGTAGTCAAAACCCTGCTTTTCAGGAACTCCCCCGGACCCTGGATTCCCGAGCCCCCACTTGCCAACACCCGCGGTGTAGTAACCTGCACTGTGAAGCGACTCTGCCACAGTCAGATCTTCATCTTCCAGAAACACCAACGGCCGACCGTTCTTTGCACTGAGTTCTTTCACAAGTGCCTTCGCTGTGTTGTCTCGGCGTCGACAATGCCCGGTGTGCAACCCGGTCATCAAAACGCAACGCGTTGGCGCACAAACAGCAGACCCCGAATAGTGATCCGTAAACTTCATCCCCTCGGCGCAAATACGATCAAAGCTCGGTGTTTTGACATGAGGCGAACCAAAGGCACTGAAGTCACCGTACCCAGCGTCATCGAGCATTATATAAATGATATTGGGCTTTCGGTCGCTGGTCTCGGCACCTCGCAAATCGGTTGCCACTACAACGCCAAACACGACAATCGCCATCAAAGAAACTGACTTCATATTTATTCTTTCACTCTCAAACGCTTTCTTCGACACAAGCACGACACAGGAAGTCAGACATGGGGCGTTTCGGCGATCCTCACATGACTGAGGACACGTACAATCCACGCTGACAGTTGACTTTGAAACTCCACAAAATCGCCGCCAACCAACCTCCAATCTGCCTCGGGACCCTCAAGTGCACCTTGAATCCGAGCCAGACTCAATTCGAGAGTGGCCACAATCGCAGTTTCAACATCATCAGGAACAGCCTGCGTTACAAAACCCAGGCGGTCGCTCACTCCCGACCTTGCCAACTCACACAGTCTACCCTGAATTGCTGCATAACGCTTGCCATGAGAAAACACCCGCCTCAACTCCACAGAGCTGTTGAATTGGAAAACGGGATCCGATCCGACGTAGATGCTGACTTGCCCCTGTGAACGGAAACCAATCACAAAGACAACACCGTCAATCGAGCATTCAGCCCTCAGTCCCATCTGCTTTCCATCTTTCAGCAGATCTTCCCGGTCCTGTTCCTGCTTCGCCATCTACAACTTCACGTAAAACCAACAGGGATTTCACCCCGCAAAAAATCAATTCCCAATCAATTGAAAAGCACCAGGTATTGCAATACCACCTGACACCTTTAATCCGGCACTCAGCTATTGCTTGCGTGCTCTGCCACGAACCTTCCAATGTGGATGCGGAATGTGCGCTTCAGACATCATTTGGGCCGCAACATCGACAAGGTCAGGATTCTGACTTGCCACATTCCGTTGCTCACTGATGTCATTCTTCAAGTCATAAAGATCGACTGCTCCACTAAACATTGGCTGGCGAATTGCCTTCCAGTCACCAAAACGCACAGCCTGGCGACTGCCCTGCTCGTAGAACTCCCAGTACAGATATTTGTGTTTTTTCTGCAGCCTTGGCTCTCCTTTCAATGTCGGCACGAAACTGATGCTATCGACATTTTCTGGCAATTTGGCACCAGCCAATTCAGCGGCGGTTGCCATCCAGTCTCCAAAGTAGCCCACATGGTCAGTCGTCTTCCCGGGTTGAACCGTACCGGGCCACCACGCAATCGTCGGTACGCGTATACCACCTTCATAGAGCGCCCGTTTTGTACCTCGCAGTGGCCCCGACGGATTGAACCGACTTAACTGATGACCGGCTTCGTTATGCGGACCGTTATCGCTTGTAAACAATACAAGTGTATTGTCATCAATACCTTTCGTTTTCAAATGATCAAGGATCCGGCCGACATCACGATCCATTCGAGTGATCATCGCAGCCTGTCCCTTATCAGGATCTGGCCAATCCCTGTTCGCATAGATGCCATACTCGGGAACTTCGGCACCATTGCCATTCATCCTCGTGCCTTCGTTGTTTGCATGAGGGATGGTTAACGGGAGGTAAAGGAAAAACGGTCCCTGCCTGTTGCTGTCGATGAACTTGATCGCCTCTTCCACAAACAAATCATGCGAGTACTCGACACGCGTGGTTGCAGCACCACCACGAAAACCTCCATAGGAACCACCTGACTCTTCAACGACGTTCGCCAGCGATTTCTTTTCCGAGTTATCCCAAACAAATTCAGGATAATAGTTATGAGCGTGGACCTGATTCAGGTAGCCAAAAAAGCGATCAAAACCTTTTCGCAGCGGGTACCCCGGGTGATGCACTTCACCCAAACCCCATTTCCCAACAAGCCCATTGGTATAGCCTGCCGTTTTCAAAACTTCCGCGATGGTCATATCCTCAGCGCGTAAAGACTGCTCGAGCATCGTGCTGCTATTTGCATTGCCTCGCACATGGGTGTGCCCCATATGCTGCCCCGTCAGCAACACACACCGACTGGGAGCACAGACTGTGTTCCCCGCATAGAACTGGGTGAATCTCATGCCCTCGCGAGCCATCTGATCAAGCCTCGGAGTCGCGATCACCTTCTGTCCGAAACACCCCAGATCACCGTAGCCCAAGTCGTCAGCCATGATGAAGATCATGTTGGGTTGCGTTGCCAAGCGTGTCTGCTCCGTCACACCGAGCGGTTCGTCAGCCCAGCACAAGCCACATGCCAAGATAAAAAAAGTACCGACAACACTGATGACAACATTCATCGAATTTCTTCCGGTTTGTACGTGAACGCATTCCCATCGCCTTCATTCCTGCCATGAAACGCCGTAATCAATCCTGAGGCTGATCCCACAAGCGATACGGATCATCAAGGCGACGCTGTTCCGACAAAAGCAGCGCTTCCAATTCCTGCCGCTTTGCAGCGTAACGAGGATCGTCAGCAAGGTTCCGTTGATTTGCCTTGGGCACCTCGTTGTCGCCCATCAATCGAGTGACAACGGATGCATGATGTTCCGCAAGAAATTCGTGCGGATTCTGTTGCAAATTGAACAACTGTGTCTCTCGAACTGAACCGTCCATCACATCATATTTGATTAACTTCCAATCGCCTTTCTTGACACAACGCATGCCTGGCTTCGTGCCGCCACAATAGACACCGTACAGAACATCCCGAACAGTTTCGCGATCACCATCAAGAACAGGCCGAAAACTTTGCCCCTCGTTCGTAGCTGGTGGTTGAATATCCGCAAGATCACAAAGCGTACTCAAAACATCCAGCAGGTAGACATTCCCTTCCGCGCGACTACCCGGTTCAATACCCGGTCCCTTAACGATAAGAGGCACTCGCCAAGTATGCTGGTAAAGATTCTGTTTACCCTGCAAGCCATGTCGTCCAATCGCCATTCCGTGATCAGCAGTGTAGATCACGTAGGTATTTTCCAGTTCACCCATCCTTTCCAAACGCTTCAACACACGGCCAATCTGCCTATCAATATTTTCGTCACATGCATATTCCCGCCCCAATTCATTCCGAATCGTCTGAGGATCACGTCGCTCCCAAACACCACTCACATTGACCTCATCACGCAGACCGGGATGCCCATGATGAAAGGGGTGCGCCGGCAGATAATTGACGGGCAAACTGGGCTGCCTCGAATTACTCGGCGGCAACGAATCGCGATCGCGATGATTCACCGCTCCATACTTGGTCAATAAATCCTGCGTCCCATCACGCGTATCGTGGGGATGCGAAAAACCAAGGTAGATAAGAAAGGGAGCATTACTGTTACGATCGCTCAAGTAATCCAGAACCTGATCTGCATGCCAGGCACTCCCGGTCTCTTCGGTGCCACCTCGCTTGGTTGCAGTACGACTCACCGTGAATTTTTCATTCGCTGCCGCGTAGCTATTGCCATTTTTACAAGTCCGCATCGTGTCATATCCCGCACGGTTAAAAACAGCCGCAAGCGTATTATCTGCCAGATTCCCTGGCGCAGAGGACGTCCGACTGCCAGCCCCGCGTTTCCCCGCCCCACGGCGTGGAAGATGCCATACGGTACGACCCGACATGATCATGTGCCGCGAAGGCGTGCAAACTGCGCCAGACCACGACCCCATATGGTATGCCCCATCAAACACCATTCCCTGGGAAGCGATTCGATCAATCACTGGCGAATCAAGACTTGAACGCGCGTTGTAGACTTTCAAATCAAAAGGTGATTGATCATCAACAAGCACAAACAGGAAATTTGGACGCTTCGCTTCGTTCGCAGAACCAATGGCAACCAAAATCAAGCATGACAAGACAGCAAACAGACGACGATCATTCATAAAAATCAATTTTTCCCAGAGGAAGAAGAAGACGCCTTCCGACGACATGAATCCAAGGCTCCATCATACTCGACTCAAACCGATACTCGACTCAAACCGAGTGTTACTTTTACCAGCCAAAGCAAAAGGGTATTCCATAATCGCCCCTGCACGTGATCGCACCTGCACATGTGTGCCACGACATTCTGCTTAAGGCAGAGGGTTTTCAAACCAGACGACATTCTTGCTGGCATGCCCTGCGATCAACAAATCAAGGTCATAATCGCCGTCCATGTCGACTGCACGGATATCGTATGCCCCCTGATTGCTACCGACCTCGTGTCGAACAAAGCTGCCATTACCATCATTCGCGTACCAAACAGCTTTTCCATCGGGCTCTTTTCCGCAAGTTGCGATATCGAGATCCCCATCGTCATCAAGATCTACTGTCACGAGACAGTGTGGCCCAACAATTTCCGGATCGATTTCAAACATGGTGAACTCCGGCCCACGAAACCACAGCACTCCCTGACCATGGCCTCTGGTGGCGACGAAATCCATGTTCCCATCCCGATTGACATCACGAGGTTGAATGTTCGTCGCACCAGGCTGTCCCGTAGCGAGCAGGTGCTTTTTCCAAGGCTCGGCCTGATCAGGTAGTTGCTCCCACCATGCGAACCATTCTCCGCCATCAAAACCAGGTCCACCTTTTGCTCCACAACAGATATCTGGCAAACCATCGCCATTCACATCAGCAATCCCGGTGTAGTGGCTTCCACCAGGAGCATCCCGATCAGCAAACACATGACGTTCCCATGGCTCTGCAGTTTTTGGGTTTTCAGGAATCTCAAGCCAAGTCAGTGAATTGGGGATACTGGTTTGGTCAGCCCCCCGCCCCGAATTGGCAATCAAGTCAAGACGTCCGTCCTGATTCACATCACCTGTAATCAAACAATGCGTTCCGAGGATTTCATCGTCAATCGTGCGATAAGTCCATGGCTTTCCTGAAAATGGGTCATCAGGACACTCCAGCCAGAACACGGTATTACTGGAACCACAAAAATCCAAATCGCCATCACCATCAACATCAAGCAGACAACTGTGAATGCAATCAGGTCTTGGCTTGTTGCGAGAGTTGTCTCGACTGAACGCATGCAGCTGGTAGGCTTCCCAATTTGGACCTCGGTGCAAGACAACTTTACCATCATAGGATGACAGCACATCCACATGACCATCATGATCGAAGTCTGCCGACACAGCGGAATTCACACTTCCTTTAGCCCGTGCGACCACATGTTTGCGCCATGGATCGGCTTTACCCGAAAGCGGCGTGAAAGCAGGCTGTTCTGCTACAGGTGGCATACCATCAACAAATCCGGCATTTGTCCTTCGCAACTCTTCTACAGCTTCTTGCCGCATTTGCCTCAACCTCGCTTGATGCTCGGGTTCAGCTGCAAGATTAATCAACTCATCAGGATCATGGGAAATGTCATACAGTTCTTCTGTCTCGCCCGAGACGAGTGTTCGAACATACTTGTAGTTGCCACGAGCCAGCATCACGTACCAGGGAATACCGGGTCCATGATACAGGGCTGAATCATCTTTCCCAGGAATTTCATTGGTCGCAGAACCATACAATTTAGCTGTATGCACCAACATGGCGGGGTGCGGCCATGATTCCTTCGCTCCCTTTAGCAAAGGACTCAAATCCCGCCCATGCATTTCCCAGGGTAGCTTGAGTCCGGCTTGTGAAAAAAAGGTGGGTGGCAAATCAACGCCGCTGACCGGTGCATCAACAACCACTCCCCGACCTGCGTTTGATGAGGCAGCTCCCACAGGTCGAATGATCAGTGGTGCGGCAACCGCCGCATCGTGAGGGGCAACTTTGCTTTTCATTCCATGCTGGCCCCAGGCGAACCCTTGGTCAGAGGTAAAAACGACGAGGGTATTTTCAAGCTGACCGGTGTCGCGCAGCGACTTCATCAATCGCCCTACATTTTCATCAATCGCCAAAACACCTTGATGGTATTGCCGAATCCAATCTGAAAGCGGACGGCCAGGCCGATCTTTCATCCCGACGGGACTTGCATCACGAACCTTTCGCTCAACTGGCTTTCCATCCACTGCTGGCTCCCAGAACTCCATCTGCTGAACATACGCTGGCTTGCCAGGACGTGGCGGAAACACATCTGACGGAACAGGCACATCAATGTCTGCGTAATTCTGCTGATGACGTGCAGCGGGCGTGAATGGTCCATGGACAGCACCATAACAAAGCCACAAGTACCACGGCTTTTCCTCAACGCGTGCTTCACCCTCAATAAAATCGATTGCCCAGTCGGTGTAATTATCCGTCGTATATCCCTCGACCATCACCGGCTCACCGCCATCGGTCGAGATCAACTGGTTGTCATAATAATTTGGCGCATTTTCCGGGTGCCGCGGCCGATTCCAAACCTTCTGGTGATCCCAATCTCTTCCAAATCCAGCGTCGACACCAGTATGCCATTTCCCGATATGCGCGGTGAAATAACCGCTCTGCCTCAACGCGGATGGCCAGAACCGACAACGCTCTGGATCATACGCGCTACCCGGATAGGCACCCTCCATCCGCATTGAGTCAATTCCGTGCTGATGATGCCCCGTCAACAAAGTAGCTCGCGATGGCATGCACCATGCACCAATATAGGCACGTCGAAAACGCACCCCTTCACGAGCCAACTGGTCGATATTCGGAGTCCGGACCCACTCAAATGCCTCGTCATAACAACTGACGGTACGATGTGATTGATCGTCAGTGTATATGAACAGGATGTTCGGCTGCCTGGCAGCTGCATGGTTACCACGAGCAAGCTGCAGACTCGCGAATGCTGCAACAGCGAGAAGAAATGGTAGTCTTCGCGAAATGAACATCTAAAAACCGCGCAATCAATTAGAGGAGGCTAATGAAACAACCAGCCCATGAGGATAACAAGTTGGGCAACTTGAATCCTGCTTTTATGAAACACCATCACCTTACGATCTTTGCCGCCGATCCACTGGCACAGCGACAAACAGAAATGGAGACTTGGATTCGCCCCGCGACAAGCAGTCGCGATGAGGCCAGGCAGGCAGGCAAAATACCCGTGCAAGTCTTGTCGGAAAGTAACAAGCAGAGCCAGTGGGGTTCGGCGATTTTGCGGGAACTGTCTTGCTTCCGCCAAGGCTCTGCCCGCTCACCGGCAAACCCTGATAATTGGCGGTAGAAGTGGAAAACCCGTGTACCGGGACGTGAACAATGGCTAACAAAGCCATGTACTTTCGGTGATGAGCCAGTTGCTCTTCTCACGCAATGCGAAAGAATACAGAATAAGATTGCTGCCGAAACGCAGTGGAGACCAGACCTCCGGAGCGGTAGAAACCCGGAAAAACAAGCCCGTGCGACTCAAAGCGGACGCAACGAAATCGCTGATCAGCCAGAAACATCTAGACGAGAGTAGCAATCGATTTCAGGACACCGTTTGAATCATGTACCAGCGGGCACTGGTTTCATTCCCCCCACTTAGCGACTACAGGATC
>JAPOKD010000243.1 GCA_029977825.1 Planctomycetota bacterium
CATGCACATTGTCATGAACAGGACTAACCTGACTCAACCATCGTTATTCTCTGGTCGCCCTTCCACATAAACCCAGTTGTGAATTGGTTTGAGGATTTCCTTGACATCGGCAACTAGATTTTCATCCAGGGGCTCTTCCAACCAATCACACCATTGCGAGACACGCTGCGGATTCGCTGAACCCGTAACACAACTGGCAAACGCCGGATTGGCGACCGAATACTGCAGAGCGAGTTTGGCAATATCACAGCCTTGCTCAGAGCAAAACCTCGCTGCTTTGGCAGCTACATCGCGAACCTCTGCAGTTGCCTTGTGCCACTCTGGAAGTGCAGCGCTGGTCAGCAGACGTGCAGAAAACGGGGCAGCGTTGATGAGTCCTACACCTTTCGCCTCGCAGGGTTCCACAATAGACAACGCCATATCATTCTGAAGAGTGTAGTGGTTGTAAGTAAGGACAACGTCCAGATCGGCACGATCAAGCATCTCCGTGAAAATCTTCATTGGATATCCACTCACGCCGATGAACCGCACTTTCCCTTTCTCTACCTCTTTCCTGAGGGCAGGGATCGTCTCTTCAACGATCTGATCAAGCTCAACAAATTCAATGTCATGACAGAACACAATATCCAGATGATCGACACGCATCCGCTCCAATGAGATGTCGATACTTTCCAGAACCCGCCGAGCACTGAAATCAAAATGCTGGGGTGCATATCGACCCAATTTGGTGCTCAGGGTGTAGGAGTCTCTGGGAATTTCCGGTAGTACCTGACCCAGCATGACCTCACTCATGCCCCGGCCATAGTAAGCAGCCGTGTCGATGTAATTCATGCCGCGATCCAAAGCTACGTTGACACATCGCAATGCTTCGCCAACATCAACACGACGGAACTCAGCACCAATGGAAGACGCGCCAAACGAAAGAACAGACAGGTCAAGGCCGGTATTGGCCAGAGGTCGGGTTTCCATAGTCAATCAGAACTAAGAATCAATGAGGGCTTTACTGAAACACACTTGTTCGCAAACTCGGACCGCAAGCTTACCAGAAATCATCAACGATACACCCCGACCTCTGGTTGTCTTTCAACATCATGCGCCCGTTTTTCACTCCATCCTGGTGGATTTCAAGCCCGGGCTCGCTACCATTTTTGGCGGAAATCCTGTTTCTTATGACAATGTAAAAATGGTGATCGATCAGCTATCATGCGGTCGGATCTGAAAGTTGTTGCCAAACGGACTATCGGTCGATCGTGAATTGCATCCATTCGAAGTTGACCGAGAGGGTTACATTCAGCTGACAATCAAAAGTCTGGATGTTTCCCGACCCAACCTGCCTCCGCCCAGCTTTCCCTCACCCAACTGAGCCGATCCCCAGTGTCCTGCCCTGATTCGTCGCCATCTGGAAAGCAAACACTACCAGTAAGGCGGCAAGTTTTCTTCTTTCATGCCTAAATCCCGATTTCCAAGATTTCAGGATCTGGAACCCGGTACGGCATCGACTGCACCCAAGGCTGTCCATGCTACAATAGACGCTTTTAAAACAGTCTCGACCTTCACGCGAAACCTATTCAGATCACGAGCTACTTCCGATGCAGATCAAACCCTTCTGGCGATCGAATCTCCTGCTGATTCTTCTGTGCACACTGGGGCCACAGCCATGGCTAAGTGGTGACGAACCTGAAATCGCAAAGACACTACTGCAGCAATCAGGATTCACAGGTGGTTTCATTGTCGAACTGGGTAGCAAGTCAGGCGAGCTCGCAAAAGAGCTGCGCCAAACGGATGCGACGCAGGTTCACGGGCTTGTACGCAATCCCAAAAAGCTCACAGCCATTCGTGAAAGTGTTCGGGAATCGAGTCAATACGGCGACATCGCATTTGATAATTTCTCTGGAAGCGTTCTCCCGTATACCGACAATCTGGTCAATCTGTTGATCGCTGAAGACCTTGGCGACGTGCCTCTGGACGAAGTGTTACGAGTCCTCGTTCCCAACGGTGTTGCCATGATAAAATCTGGTGACAAATGGGAAAGAACAGTCAAGCCACGTCCCGAAGACATTGATGAATGGTCCCATTATCTACACGACGCGACAGGCAACTCAGTCGCTCACGATGATCAGGTCGCCCCGCCCCGACACCTTCAATGGGTGGGCAGTCCTCGCTGGTCACGCCACCATGACCGCATGGCAAGCATGAGTGCGTTGGTCTCCACTGGCGGACGCATGTTCTACATCATGGATGAAGGCAGTCGAATTTCCATTCAGTTGCCTCCTAAATGGAAACTCATTGCCCGTGATGCCTTCAATGGTTCTGTCTTGTGGAAACGTGATATTGAGAATTGGCAAACCCACCTGTGGCCGCTCAAGAGTGGACCGACTCAGTTGTCACGTCGTCTGGTATCTTCCGCAGACACTGTTTTCACAACGCTTGGTTACAACGCCCCCGTAACCGCGATCAATGCTGCTGACGGAAAGACCCTCCGCGAGTACGAGGGTAGTGATGCAACCGAAGAGATCATTCACACCAACGGGATGCTGTTTCTAGTGGTGCGAAAAGGTGAGGCTGAACTTCAGAACTATGCTCCACTGAATGGTCGTGTGGGTGATCAGGCAAAAGTCCGTTCCCTGTTCTGGAATGAAGAGCCTCGCATCGTAATGGCGTTTGACGCAGCATCTGGCGAGCAACTCTGGGCGCGGCGCACTCGAATTTCACCTCTGACACTGGCCGCCACCGGCTCACAGCTTTATTTTCACGATGGTGAGCGTGTGGTAGCTCTGAACCAGAAAACCGGGGAACCTGCGTGGCAGACGGATCCACTGACTCGACGTCAATCATTCACGTTCAACTTTGGGCCACGCCTCGTGCTACACGACGATGTCGTGCTGTACGCCGGTGGTGACGGCAACCTGTCAAGTTTTGATGCCAAGAGTGGTGAGAAACTCTGGGGATCAAGCTTTCCAAATAGTGGTTACCAGTCCCCTCAGGATCTGATGGTGGTCAATGGCCTGGTTTGGCTGGCACCACTGACATCCGGAAAAGATTCAGGGGTCTACACGGGACGAAACCCGCGAACAGGAAAAGTCGAGAAGGAGTTCGCTCCGGATGTTGACACTTACTGGTTTCACCATCGGTGTTATATCGCCAAAGCAACTGACAATTTCCTGATGCCATCGCGAACAGGGATTGAATTCGTTGATCCCAACAGCGAGCACTGGGATATCCACCACTGGGTCAGGGGCGGTTGCCTGTATGGTGTGATGCCATGCAACGGTTTGACCTATGCTCCGCCGCACAATTGCGCCTGCTACCCGGAAGCAAAATTATTCGGTTTCAACGCGCTCGCGGCACCATCATCCACTCGCCCAATCCCAACCATCGTTCCTGAGGCGGGTCGACTCGAAACAGGTCCAGCCGTCACTAACACGCTGATAGCGACTGACGAGGCACAAACTGGCAAAGACTGGCCTACATATCGACATGATGCGAGTCGCAGCGGGACCATGGGCGAACCCATCCTTGGAGAGGTAAAAACAAAATGGACAACTAATCTGGGTGGCCGGTTGACCGCTCCCGTTATTGCAAACGGCACTGTCTACGTAGCACAGATCGATGAACACACTCTTGTCGCGCTCAACCACTCAGATGGCACAGAACGCTGGACCTACACCATTGGTGCTCGCATTGATTCCCCACCAACGATTCACCGTGGTCGTGTTGTGTTTGGCGGCGCGGACGGTTGGGTATACTGCCTGTCAACCGACGGTGAATTGGCGTGGCGTTACCGTGCTGCCCCCATGGATCGTCGCACCATGGCGTTTGAGCAACTCGAATCTTTATGGCCTGTCCACGGCAGTGTTCTGATTCACAATGACATCGTGCACTGCGTCGCAGGACGTTCCATTTTCCTCGACGGTGGACTTCGATTATTGCGTCTCGACCTCGCCACAGGAAAGAAGCTGTCTGAAACACTGATGGATGAAACAAATCCGGAGACAGGCAATAACATTCAGGAAAAACTGCAAGTACTACAGATGCCGGTTGGTCTGCCTGACATTCTCTCGACCGATGGCAAGCACATTTTCATGAAGTCACAGAAGTTTGACATGGAAGGCAATCGACTTGAGATCGGTCCAAATTCAGGTGACTTCGCCGGGCAAGCATCAAAACAGCGAGGTGAGGACGCACATATTTTTGCTCCGATGGGCTTCCTGGATGAAACGTGGTTCCATCGTTCCTACTGGGTGCTCGGGCAAAGTTTTGCGGGTGGACATGGTGGGTACTATCAGGCAGGCCGATTTGCACCCTCTGGCCGCTTGCTCGTCAATGGAAACGGCTACGTATTCGGCTATGGTCGCAAACCGGAGTACCTGCGTTGGACCACCACTCTGGAGCATCAATTGTTTGCAGCAGAGCCTAATCCACCCGAGATTCCGAAAGACTTTGGTAAACGGAAGGCTGCCCCTAAGGGAACGTTTACCCAATTCAGGAAAACCCCCAGCCTCAACCCTGCCAATCAACCCATTACCGTCGAAGCATGGGTCACAGCGACACGTCCACAGGGAGTCATTATCGCTCGTGGTGGGCCTGCTGATGGATTCGCCTTGTCACTAAAAAATGGCCGTCCCGCGTTCCACATTCGATCCAATGACAAGCTAACCACGGTCACAGCAAAGAAACGCGTCGTCGGAGGCTGGCATCATATTGTCGGGGTACTCGACAAGGACAAGAGCATGAAGGTGTACGTTGACGGTGAACTGTCTGGCGAGGGAATAGCAAGCGGCTTGATCAAGACTGACCCGATTCAACCCATGGAAATTGGAACTGATGGTTTGTCAGCAGTAGGTGATTACAGCAACGCACAATTCACTGGAATCATCGACGAAGTCCGACTCTACTTTCTTGCGGCCAATGCCGAACAGATTGCCAAACGTCACCAGGATGGATCTGAAATTTCCAGCAATGCTGCTCTCGCAGTAAGCTTCGATGATGGTACGGCGCGAGACTTGGGTCTGAATCGGAATGATGGAACCGTCGAAGGTGCAAAACTAGTCGAAGGCAAAGTCGGAATGGCATTCCAGTATTCCAGCAAAAACAAAGGAGGCAACTCTTCAAATACTCCCGGAAACAGCCTTGTCGATCCCAAGTGGACCGAGGACGTTCCGATCTATGTGCGATCGATGCTACTGTCAGGGGGCAGACTGTTCATCGTCGGCCCACCAGACATCATCGATGAAGAATCAACGTTTCAGAAACTGACAGAGAAAGATGAACAGGTGCAGAAACTGCTTGCCAAACAGGATCAGGTTCTCAATGGAACCGAAGGCTCACTGCTCCTTTCAGTCAACATTGATACCGGTAAGATCGAAGATCGAATTGAATTGACTTCGTTGCCAGCGTGGGATTCACTCGCCGGTGCCGAGGGAAAACTTTTTCTTTCGACTCTGGACGGATCCGTTATCTGCTTTGGAAGTGAGTCCGAGTAATCTGATGAATAAACGAACTCCCTCACAGGCAGGTGTTTCAATCGCAACAGCACTGATTGCCGTGTGTGTTTTCCTGATGTCCGGTTCTGCCGCAGTGGCTTGCAACATTCCCGTGTTCCGATACGCGTTGGAGCGATGGCAACCTGATAACTGCGAATTGATTCTGTTTCACAGAGGCCCACTCACCCCGGATCAGCAGCAAATGCTGAACCAGCTTGATGAACAACGAACAGCGCGAGGCGAGGAAACAGCCAGCACACTAACCCTGAGCGACCTTGCATCACCGCCCCCCCTGCATGTGAACTTGTGGAATTCAATCCAAACAACGACCAATCGAAAGATCACGGAACCCTACCTCGTCGTCCGCATGAAACTTGGAAAAGGTCGAGTCGTTAATGGATGGCATGGCCCACTTTCCGATGCAGCCACAGTGGGAATACTGGACTCACCCGCCAGACGTGAACTTGCCAGAAGATTACTGTCAGGTCACTCGGTCGTTTGGGTTATGGTTCGGGCAGACAGGAATGTAGAATCATTACCGGAAAGCCAGGACTTCAATTCCAAGGCCGAGACTGCACTGAAAACGGGTTTTTCCTGGCTATCCACCAATCTTGAACTGCCTGAAGGGATCGGATTGCCGGGATCAGAACTGCATTCGGAAATTCCCCTTCTTTTGAAATTCAGCACATTGGAAATCAATCGCGAAGATCTGAAGGAAAGTTTTCTGATCAAACTATTTTCGGAGTTACAGCCAGAGGCCACCCGCCGCGGTGAAGACTTGATCATCCCGGTGTTTGGACGTGGTCGTGCGTTGGAAGTCATCCCTGCTTCTGTATTGACCAGCCCGCTAGTAAAAGACCTCACTGTCTTTCTGAGCGGCGCTTGTTCGTGTCAAGTGAAAGAGCAGAACCCGGGATTTGACCTACTGATGTCAGTTGACTGGAATACAAAATTGTTTGGAGAAGGAAATGCTCCACCATCTTTCAAAGCAGACCGTGATCGCCTCAATCAAAAACCGGAATTGTTAACGATTCCGACTGGAAACTGAATTTTGCTGAAGAAGACACCGGGCTTCTCGCGATGCAAACGCTGAAAAAGCAGGTAAGACATGAACAAAATGCTCGTAGTAATGCTGGGATCAATTGTCGCGATCGGCGCCATGATCTGGATGCTGCAAAGCGGCTCCCAACGCCAGAATTCACCTGGCACGGCGGAGGCTGACTCAACAGCCCCCCTGATGTTCTTCTGCGCTGCAAGCAACCGCGCGGTGATGGAAAAGATTGTTTCGGATTACAAGGAAGAATATGGCCGTGAGATCGATATTCAGTACGGTGGATCACAAACGCTACTGTCGCAATTGGAGGTGACGGGCACGGGAGATTTATATTTGCCTGCTGACGATAGTTATCTCAATATCGCAAAAGAAAAGAATCTCATCTCGGAAGTGCTGCCCATCGCAAAGATGGAAGTTGTGGTGGCTGTAAAGAAGGGCAACCCGAAATCAATTGAGGAACTGGAAGATCTGTTGCGGGAAGATGTCAAACTGGTTCAGGCTAACCCGGACGCCACTGCGGTGGGCAAAGTGACCAGGCGAATACTGTCTGAATCAGGACAGTGGGATGCGCTCGACAAGAGCACTACCGCCTATCGTACAACCGTGACAGAAGCCGCTAATGATCTGCTTGTAGGTGCTGCAGACGCAGCGATCGTATATGACGCTGTTTTGCATACCTATCCCGATTTGGAATATGTAAAACTTGCTGACTTTGATGCAGGTACATCGCTGGTAGCTTTGGGTGTTACCGAGCAGACAAAGCAACCCAGTGCAGCCCTACACTTCGCCCGGTATGTGACAGCGCGAGATCGCGGTCTCGCTAATTATGCCGAGCATGGTTTTCAGGTTGAGAAAGGTGACATCTGGTCAGACACTCCCGAACTCAACCTGTTTGCCGGTTCGATGCTCCGTCCCGCCATTGAGGATACAGTAAAACAATTTGAAAAAAGGGAAGGAGTTCGAGTCAATACTGTGTACAACGGATGCGGCATCCTTGTAGCACAAATGAAAGCCGGGCAGGTCCCTGATGCCTACTTTGCCTGTGATACCGAATTCATGGAGCAAGTGCCCGACCTGTTTCCTGAACCGACCGATGTTTCCCAAAATGAACTGGTAATCATTGTCAAAAAGGGCAATCCCCATCAGATTGCTGGGCTGCGAGACTTGACCAAGGATGGATTACGAGTCGGAATTGGGCATGAAAAACAATGCGCAATGGGCTGGGTTACCCAAAAC
>JAPOKD010000182.1 GCA_029977825.1 Planctomycetota bacterium
CTGCTTTCACTAATGCTTCGACCAATGCCTCGATGGTGTAGGGGCTTGCCTCTGCATGAACCGGGTAGCCAAGTTCGCTGAGCTTGTTTGAGGTCACGGGACTAAGACTGGCAATTTTCATGTCGTTCATAGAGCCGGAAATCAGGCGATGCAGACTTGCTGCAGTTGCACTGCTTGTAACCGTAACCCAATCAACTTCTCCCCTCGTAACGGCTTCTCTGATGTCTGGGGCGCACTCGGTAACATCGCTGTGCTGGTACGCAATCACTTGAGTTACATGGGCTCCAAGTGCTGTCAGGTGTGCGGCGAGTTCGTCGTTCCCACGACTTGCCCTGATCACCATAATGCGTTTTTCCTTGGCGTTTGAACCAATCAGGTTCGCCATTGCCTCGGCATGGAATGTGTCCGGAAGCAAATCAGATTGGAGGTGAAACTGTTGAAGCGTTGCCGCCGTTTTTCTTCCGATACAGCCAATCTCCAAACCAGCCAACGCTCGCATATCACCACCGCGTGCTTCGAGACGGTCGAGGAAAAATTGAACGCCGTTGTGGCTGCAGAAAATCAACAGATCATATTCGCTCAATTCGGCAATTGCCGAATCAACTGGTCGCCAATCTTGTGGTGGATCGATGGCAATGGCTGGTTGTTGTAACACCCGTGCGCCCAGATCGCGGAGTGGTTTGGCCAGAGCCTCAGCTTGCGCTTCGGGACGCGTGACGAGTACCGTTCGACCGACAAGCGGACGATTCTGAATCCATTTCATGGTTTCTGCCAGTTTTGTTACTGCACCGAGAATCACGATCACGGGTGGTCGAAAGCGACTCGCAGGGCTCAGTTGGGCCGCTACTTGGTCCAATCGGCAATGAATCGTTTGCTGATCGGGAAGGCTGCAGCGTCTGACTAACGCCGCTGGTGTGTCTGGCGGTTTTCCAGCCTGTAAGAGTGCTTGTGTCCAAGCTTCGGCGGTTGTGACACCCATGTAAATCACCAAAGTGCCCGGAAACCTTGCCAAAGCCTCCCAATCCAAAGCAGATTCAGATTTGGAGGGTTCTTCGTGGCCCGTGACCAGGGCGACGGCTGAGGCAAGCCCGCGGTGGGTGACCGGAATTCCCGCAAAAGAGCCGGCAGCCAAGGCGGCTGTGATGCCAGGGACGATCTCCAGCGGCAAGCCCGCAGCTTTGA
The DNA here is from genome assembly GCA_029977825.1 of Planctomycetota bacterium. Taxonomy (GTDB): domain Bacteria; phylum Planctomycetota; class Planctomycetia; order Pirellulales; family Pirellulaceae; genus Rubripirellula. The sequence goes on from JAPOKD010000182.1 coordinate 1,183, forward strand.
CGGCTTCTACTTCCTCGGCTGTGCGAGCGAATACGGCGGGGTCACCGCCTTTGAGCCGAACCACGATTTTGCCTGCTTTTGCATGCCTTAGAATCTCGTTGATGATCTCATTTTGGGTCCAAATACGGGATTTTCCGTGTTTTCCCACACAGATTTGCTCTGCATCAGGGGCATGCAGCAGCAGTTCCGGGTTGCTGAGTCCGTCATACAGGACCACGTCAGCCAAGGCTAACAACTCAGCTCCTCGGACGGTTAGCAGACCGGGGTCCCCCGGGCCTGCTCCGATTAGGTAAACGGCGCCATTCATAAATAGCATTGTGCGCTTTGCAGATCGACTCTGGACAGATGACTGATAGATTGCCATACTACGCGGCCTGAAAAAAACTGACATACCCCTCAACCCCGTCTTCGACGTGTGATCCGCGTCAGCCCGAAATATGCCTAATACAGCCAGCGCCAAGAAAAGACTTCGCCAGAACGACAAGCGTCGGATGCACAACCGAGCCGGAAAAAGCAGCATGAGGACTCAAATTCGCCGAGTGCGAGAGGCCGTCGAGGCAGGCAACAGCGAACTGGCACAGTCCGAATACGTAGCCGCACAGAAGAAAATTGACCGTGCCGCAAGTAAGAACCTGATTCATCGCAACGCAGCAGCCCGCACCAAGAGCCGTCTGGTCGCAATGGTGAAGAGCGTTGGCTGAACACCGCAGCGAGCCCGAAAATTACTGAAAGCCGCCCGTTTCTTACGAGCGGCTTTTTTTATTTGGCGTTCGGTTTACCGGCTTCCGCTGTCTTGTTGGTATCACAACCAGAGTATGACTCAGGGTTGAGGTGTCGCGAGAAAACGCCGCTAGGTATTCGTGCATTCACCCGCTGGCAGATTTGAGACGATAACTACCAGGTCAAGCCAGCATCTCCGAGGCGACGTTTCGTCTCTTCCATCAGGGCATCTTCATCGGCTTCCGTGGGAGCTACATAGGTGACACTGAAACGCAGATAAGCACCTGCATTGTCCCACGGAACTGTCACGATACCGAATTCCTCGATCAAGTACCGAGTTGCGTCTTCTGCGGCAGCGAACGATTTTCCAGCCTGAGTGCCCACAGGTGATTTCGCATACAGGAAATAGGTACCGCCAGGTACTTCGCATTCGAAACCGCACTCATTGAGTGTGTTTACAAGTTTTTTAAGTCTGCGACGGTACTTTTTGTTGACCTGATCAGGAATGGAATCATCGTCGAGCGCCGCTGCGGCTGCTTTCTGCGTCGCGATGAATTGCCCGCTGTCACTGTTGTCTTTGACATCCGCAAAAGCAGAAACGATTGTGGGGTTGCCGCATACAAAGCCCATTCTCCAACCGATCATGTCATAGCCTTTGCTCATGGAGTGAACTTCTACACCCACATCCATGGCACCCGGCGTCTGCAGAAAGCTGAGTGGCTCACCGTCGAAGGTCAGCATGATGTGGGCAGCATCCTGCACAACGACAAACTGCTTTTCCTTGGCCAGAGCGACGACCTTCGCATAAAACTCGGCCGTCGCAGTTTTTCCCGTGGGTGAGTTCGGATAATTGAGGACAAGAATTTTCGTTCGACGATAGATGTCGTCAGGTACAGCATCTAAGTCCGGCATGAAATTGTTTTCAGCCAGGAGTGGCAGGTTGAAGACTTCACCTCCGTAATACCGCGTGTGAGTGGCCGCGACGGGGTAACCTGGAACGGTGATGAGCGTGACGTCGCCCGGATTGATGAAGCATGCAGGAAGCATCGCGTAGGCTGGTTTGCTTCCAATGCAGTGGTTGATTTGTGTGTCCGGATCAAGCTGCACATCGAAGCGGCGTTTCATGAACCGCGCTGCTGCCTGCTTGAATTCTGCCACTCCGTTGTCCGCATAGCCACGATTTTCCGGCTGATTGACTTCCTGTGTCATCACATCTCGGATGGACTTGTCTGCCATTGAATCATTTTCACCAATGCCAAAATCCAGCAGCGCACGATCTGGTTGATCATTCAGCGCTTTCCGCTTTGCACGTTTGATTTTTTCAAACTTATAGATTTCTGTGTCTTTGCCGTAATTTGCACCGCCGATTCTGTCGGCAAAAAGAGACTGAAAATAAGGATCGGCAGTCATGGAATTATCTTTGCTTGCGGTGGACATGTTGGTTTGGCAGGAGAGGTGAAGGAAGTTAGCAGGCATTCCAGATTACGTTTGAATGATATGCCTCGGCAAGGTGGCGTAATGCATCAAAACTCCGCAACACGGAAAAAAGCCGCTTCGAGTGGGGTGAAGCCAAGTCAGTGGTGGATTGACGGCCCTCAGAAAAGGTTCAATCTGTCGATCTGCTTTCACGCCAGATACGAGGATGCCCTCTGCAGGTATGGCTGTATGTGATGAGGTGAGAGGCAATCAACGCTTGAGTCCACAGCATTGCTGGGGTGTCTTTTCAGGGATACTGGTTGATGCCGGGAGCATCAGCTTGTCATGCGGTTGCTCGTGCTTCCGTGGAATAATCGCTCCGCATTGTCGTCCCGACTGGGGCAGATCCGGGTGAATCTTCCCAGCAGCATGATGCGAACGTCATTTCCCTCGGCACTGTGGTCGCTACAATTCACCCGTGACCTTCCGAGTTCATTGTTATTGAGTCCAAATGTCCAGTACCGAAAACGAGACCGAAGTTGACCCCATGCGGGCTCGATATGAGGAATTGGCGGAATTAGCCGGATCGCTTGCGCATGAGATCAAGAATCCGCTGTCCGTGATTCATATGAATATTGACCTGCTTAGTGAGGATTTGGAGGAACTGGATTCACCTGGCAGTCGACGGTCTTTGGAGCGGGTAGATATCGTTCGTGGCCAATGTGAGCGGATGGAGGGGCTTTTACGTGATTTTCTCAAATACACTCGCCTACGCGATATTGATCTCCTGCCGGGTAGCCTCAATGACCAAATTTTGATGGTCTTGCGAGCCTATCAGGCTCAGGCTGATGCTGATGGAATCGATGTTGAGAAGTATCTTGATCCGGACTTGCCAGCAATCCTCTTGCACAGTGACTCTTTGCAAGCAGCCTTGATGAATTTAGTCAAGAATGCGTTGGAATCGATGGATTCGGGCGGGCAACTTATGGTGCGGACCTATACCACCAGAAAAAGTGTCGCCTTGGATCTGATCGACACGGGTAGCGGCGTTGATGACAACACGGTGCTGCACATGTTTGAGCCGTTCTATAGCACCAAAGATGGAGGCTCGGGACTGGGCTTACCTACGGCACGGAAAATCATTGAAGCACACGGTGGACGCATCAGTGTCCAGAGTGAAGTCGGGCGGGGCACGAAGTTTGTACTCGAGTTCCCCGTTCCCAAGCGTCTGTCTTGATCAGAGATGCCATGTTGATCTGCTCAGCACCGTGCGAGCACAACTTGGGATCCTGATACGTTCTACAAACGAATGACTTCTTCTTGTGAAAGTGTTTCTGTCTGCTCCTCACAGGCGGTGGTCATTTCGATTTCGACGGACCAACGTCCGTCTGCGTCTCCAGTGACAAACCAATGAGGTTGGACGCAAACACTTTGATGCACTAATTCGAATCCGGCTTCACTTTGGCTGACTGTTTCGACAGGAAATGCCCAAATCCCACTGGGACGGTCTATCTCCAAGGAAACGTCCATTCCCAACCAGCGATCTGACAGGCTGAGCCCTTGAACTTCTGATAAGTCAAGTTGGGTGCCAAGTTGGCCGAGACAATTGCCTTCGATGTCACTGAAATATCGATCGTCGGCACCTGCCGGCATTCCCGAAAAATTCATTTCGATCGCGAAGTGTAATTGTTTTTCAGGTGGCAAATTTTCAAGCAGGTAGGTGAGCAGCAGACGATTACTCCCCGCAACCATTGTGACGGCTTTGGTGATCGTGACAGGAATTCCCCAAGCATTTCCATGACGACGCATCTGAACTTGAACACGGTCTGATCCACGCCGCAGTTTGGTTTCGTAAGGAAGGTCAACGAAATCCCCACGCTCCATCGCCTGACCTGTGGCAACCGATTCAAGTGTCGCCTGATCATCGTAAAAATGATCCATCAAGCTCTTCCTCGGATAGGCATCGTAGTGCAGTCGCTGATCGAGATCTTCCTGCTTGAAAACCACACGATCGTGAATGCTGGCAACATCTTCATCATTGTTGCTCGGTCCATTGAGAACTTTTTGGTGATAATTCTCTGGACGACGTTGAAGGGTGGCCAACAGGTTGTGTCCGATCGTGCGGATATCAAGTTCATATAGCCGACCGCCACGTGCCGGCGCTAACCATGCACAGAGTTGATTGTTGCTGAGTCGCACTTCTTGCAGACCATCAAAGTTGTAATCCTCTGCAGTCGCCTGAACGGATGTTAGTTCCGAGTTCATGACTTGATCAAGACGCGTATCAGCTTCGATCAGGTGGTTGAATATTGCATTGCGCAGATGAGGCAGGTAAATGCCGCCAAAGGCGCCATGCCAGTAGGGACAATTGCATTGCCCACGATACAGGTGATCTCTGATTACGGACAGTTCGCCTGCATCAGCGCCAGCTTCTTCCGCTTCACCAAGCCGTTTGCTGACGTTCATCATGCGAGCATACATCTCGTTGGTTTCGTCATATTTGGTTTTGAAATTTCGCCAATAACCACCTCGTACGAAAGATTTGAGATCTTGCCATCTCTGGTGATCTTCCAAAGCATGAACGACATCATCGAATTCTGCTTGAGCCTTGACTGGCAATGCCCATTCCGTCATTTCACGGTAGCTGCAGTCTGGCAGGTAGATCTTTCCAGCTGCTGAAGTTTGTTGAACGGCCTGGCCAAGTGTCACAGTTTGGAGCCAATCTGAATGTTCTGTCAAAGCATCGAAGAATGAACGCAGCCAACCGTCGTCATAAACATGCGATTTGGTATCGGGCCAAGTGCCAAATTTTTCACCGTCATCACCAAAGGTGAGAATGGCTCCTGGTGACTTCTCCGCGACCTTACGACAATAGTCAATGGTCTCATTGGCCGGGCGGAAGGGAATGGTATAGCGGAGGTGCTCGGAACCCGGGAAAATCTTGAGGATACGACCGTCATCTTCGGTCAGGTAGTAACTGGACAGCTCGGAATCGTCGAGGCCAGCTGCTCGGAAATGGAAGTCGTCCAGGACTGTGTAGCTGATGCCTGCATCAACGATGTCGCTTGCGAGGGACGATTCCCAGACTCGCTCCGGCATCCACATCCCTGAGGGAGCGGTGCCCAGATTGCGTTCGAGCCAGGCACTGTATGCCTGAATTTGGCCAATTCTGTCCCGTGACGGCAGCATGGTAAGAATCGGTTCGTATTGGGGACCACCAATGATCTCGATCCGATCCACGTCGACCAGCATCCGAACGCGATCCAGATATTCAGGATGTCGCTCAGCGAGCCAAAGCATCAGTGGACCAGAGGTGTGCAGCGAAATACGCAAGTGTTCATAAGGCTCAAAAACATTCAGGAATGGCAAGTAGCTGTCCTGATAGGCTTGCTCAAACACCCCGTCAAAATTTCCGATCGGCTGATGGTTGTGCAGAACGAGACAGAGAGATGCGTGCGGCGCCATGTTTTTCTAATGTCAGTTTGAGTCGTTTGGTCGGCAAACGATGATTGTATAAGTTCGGGATTCACGCCCGAATGGTGATTTTGAACGTATTCGATGGACAACCTGCAAAACTGCTCGCTGAAATGAGACCTGAGTCCTACGATTGGCCTCGCTTACGCAGTTGTACGTCTTTCCGTAATTTACCTATCGGGTCCAATGGGCACTGAAGTTCATTGGATTTGTACGGTCTAACAACGTGAGGAGGCAAGTGTTGCAACTTGAGTACAGGGTGCGATTTTTGGGTAATGAACTTTTTCAGACAGCCATTGAAAGCGGCGCCGTCGACAGTCTTACCATCACTCAACTTACGTTTGCTTTTTCAGAGTACGAGTCGTGGATCTTCTGCCAGTGCACGATTGCGTAGCCGGGTTGCCGCCTCTTCAGGCAGCACAGGATTGATCATGCAGTGGCTGCTGAATTCAAATCCGGCGACTTGGTTTATTCGCGGGAAAATTTCGATTGCCCAGTGGTAGGCGTCCGAGGGATCGTTGCAACCTGGTGGGCGTGTGTGCAGGCAGAAGTTGTAGGCCGTATTTGGAAATAACGTTTCAAGCCATGAAACAACGCGTCGCACCAGGCGTGAAACTGACTCGATTTTGGATTCTGTGAGATCTTCGTAGCAGGGCTGGTGTGCCAAAGTCGTAATCCTGACAAGAAAGGGAAGATGACTTGAAAAAGGGCAAAACGCGACCAGCGAGTCATCACGCCAAATGATTCGTTCCTTGGCTTTCATTTCAGCACGAACAAGATCACAGTGCAGGCAACTTCCTTGCGTCAGGCGATAATTCGACATCCGCTCTGCAGAATTCGCCACCATCGGCGGAATTCGATCGGTGGCGATCAGTTGGCTGTGCGTGTGCCGAAGAGAAGCTCCAGCTTTGCTTCCTACATTCTTGAAAGTGCTGATGTAGGCAATTCCGGGTACGTCGCGCCAATGTCGCAGCCGGTCTCGATACGCTTTGAAAACAAGTATGCCCTCAGCGACATCAAGTTCGGTAATTGACTGGACATGGTTGCGAGATTCAATGATGACTTCGTGACCACCTGTGATTGGTCGTCGTTGAAAAAGTGTTGACTCTAACGCGGAGGTAGCATGACTTCCCGCTGGTTGCTGTGCTTGCGTGCAAGGTGTGTTGTCTTTGTCCTGGACACTTGTCACTGCTGGAAACTTGTTAGGCACAACACGGACCGCCCAGTCGTCGTTTGCCGCAGCGTCCTGTTGCAATTTCTCGGCAGTTCGTTGCCGTTCTGGGGCGACTTGTTCGTGGTTTTCCGAATGGCCGATCCAGACAGCAGGCGGGGTTGTGCTCTCATTACCGGGACAAAAAGGGCACGCGACCTGCTTGCGTATGCGTTCGCGCGATTCAACAAAGTCGTCGGGACGCTCTGAGCGGTAAGGAGCGAAGAGGGTCCAGTTGCCCGTGACAGGGTCAAAACGTGATTCACCCGCACCGTGGGGTGGAGGGCTGGACGAAGTTGGTTCGGTTTTCGGCTTTGCTGCCTCGATCATGGGGCACTCCGCAAATGCTGAGCAAACCGCCTTGCTGCTCAAACGTAAAGCTCTTGAATCTGAATCAAATCGTACCGCATTTGGTCAAATTATCGCAGCGTGAATGGCGAATTGCAGAGCTTTTTACCACTAGTGTCACTCAGTCCGCTTTGCAGCAGACTTAAGGGCTAGCGTTTTCGCATAGAGTGATTCGTATTCCATGGCACTCTTCTTCCACGACCAATCCTGTGTCATGCCTGTTTCAATTAATTTCGCCCATTGCTGTGGGTGATGGTAACGGAGATGCAGGGCGCGACCGATTGCATCATCGAGACCTTGGGGCGAAATGGTGTGCAGGTGGAAGCCTGTTGCTGTTTCATCAGCAATTGAAATTTCGTTGTGGTCAACTACGGTATCGGCTAAGCCACCCGTCGGTGTGACGACAGGAATGGTTCCGTAACGAATGCTGTAAAGTTGGTTTAACCCGCACGGTTCGTAGTGGCTCGGCATTACGAAAATATCTGATCCGGCTTCGATGCGATGGGCCAG
>JAPOKD010000645.1 GCA_029977825.1 Planctomycetota bacterium
AGAGATTTTTCGACAGCTCGATAAGTAGCCAGTGGACGGCGTGCGACCAGTTACGGTGGCTAGCATGTTTCGAGCCGACGAGGCGGCAACGTGACCATGATGCAGGGAACAACACCCATGATCCGGTCGGCTACATGTTGAGGCAACGAAGCTCGGCATGGCAGATCAGAAGCCCGGCACGGCAGATCATGACCACGGTTTCTATTCCCGGTACGCAGCTTTGGGTAGTGACCAGTTCAGAACCTTGATTTAGTTTGATTTTCCAAAAAATCCAACAAAGATTTACTCACTTCAAGCGTTACTATGGATGGGGCCTTACTGGAGATTGGAATTGCCAGTCCGGTGGGCCAAGCCACTTGGATTTTAAGCAGGTTCGAAAATCGAATTTGTCATTTGTCATTTGTATGAAAGGATTACCATGAATCGTGGCGTCATTCTCATGGCTCTCTGCTCGATGTTGCCACTTGCGACTGCTCATGCAAAACGTGCAGCGCCGGCCAAAGTTACACCGGTTGCCGCTGGGAAAATTGAGTATCGGGCTCCGGCCAATCAGATGGGTTGTGTTGAAGCCTGGGACATGGCGAGTAAAGAAATGATTTGGCGACGCCAAGTCTACGTTGTGAAATATCAGGTTGATCTTGAGCGGGATGTACAAGATGTGTTCATCACGGTACTCGCGGTCAAGGACAAAAGTCTCATTGTCAGCAATGAACGAAAGTCAGAATACGAGTTGGATTTGGACACCCTTCAAGTCAAGGTATTGAAAGGGGCATTGGTAGAGACAAGATAATTTGTTCTGCACTGGTGGTTAGGACAGGGCACAAAATGACTTTCGGCTGGTTTTGGCGTCAGGAACACGCGTTGCGAATCAGCGATGATGGGTGATGGATGCCCTGTTTGTCCAAGCTCAAATGTTGGCTATGGGTGGCGCAACTCTTACGGAATCGTAATCTCGACGGCGAGTGTACAGGCTCGCGCTGTCAGTCCAGACAAGACGCCGTGTCCACGTAAAATACGCTGTGCGAACCAGCGTTGCAGCACGGTCGTCACACCACAACCTCCTGTGGGAATCGTGGGATCAGCGGAAATGGCAAGGCTTTACCGCTTCACCTCATTCTGATTGACTCTGTCACGCTAGCCTGCAGCCGATGCCTAGGTCGCGTGGAATGCGCCACAACCGGCTCCCATTGGGGCAAAGTCTGAGACAACGCCGTAACCCATTGAGTTCGAGTCACCCACTTTTGGAAACTGGGAAACTAAACCCCGGGTGATCCAAAGTTTTCGAGTTACAGGTGACTATCAAGGGTGGAGTTTCATCGGTGATTTTTCATCACATTGAGAACTGCATCACCGAATGCTCTACCCTTGAGGTAGTACGTTTTGCCTGATCCGAGATAGTGATAAGGACGATCGTTGCCAACCGCCTTCCATTGGGCTTTTTGTTCGTCAGTACCTTTCCAAAACCCCTTCAGATAAAGCTCATGTGCTTTGGTGTCGTAATATTCGGCGGTTGGGACAAAGACGACGCGGCCTTTAAATTCCGGCAACTCTGCGGTGTCGGCTTGCGCGGTTTGGAAATCACCGCGACTTGGAATGCCTCCCGTGCTGAGTTCACCAATGATGAACGGCATATTGGGTGTATTGAGATCCTCGCGCACATCGCGGATGAATTGAGCTAGCCATTGCGTGTAATCGGCATACTTCGTCTCTCGGTATTCAGCGCGAATCTTGTCGTTGAAACCTTGGTGCCAGATGAAACCAGCGATCTCGGGTTGGTAGCCTTTGAGTGCCGGGAACTTGGTTTCGAATGTCGCCAGCTCCTGTTTTGTGAGCTTGACCAGTTCCCGATAGCTTTCGCCGAACTGCTTTTTCAGTTCATCCAGCGTTGGCGGTAACTTGGGTTTCCGTGCTTTTTTTCCCGCCTTTTTCTTCTCTTCATAGTTCTTCATTTGCATTTCGAACTTGAGCCCCGCCTCAGCAACCATCTGCTTGAGTTCTGCTTCGGTTGGCAGAGCACCCGGCGGGCGGAACGGCTTGTGAATGCTGCGGCCACCCCAAGCGACCTTGATCAGTAAGACAGGCTCATCAATCGCATCGCCGACAACGTGGCCAAAGCCAAACTCGGGGCCGATGGAATCTTCACCCTTCGTTCCATAACCAACAGTCAAAGGGCCGTGTTTGGCGCCGCTGCTTTTCGATGGGTACGTAATCCAAACATCATCACGTTGGGTCCAGCGGTCCCCATTCTTGAGTGAGTCGTAAGAAGGTGCAATCAGCGGATCATTCTTGTAAGTGTCCAGATGAATGGGGTTGCCCTTGCCCTCCATGTTGGATTGGCCGGAAAGGATAAATACCTTGACTGTCTTGGCCTCAGCCAAAACAGGTAAAGCGACCAGGAGTAAGAGCATGAATAGATGCATTACGCGGGTAGTCATTAAAGTTCCTTTGCTACTCAAATCTACGCAAACGGCGTACCTGTGTATCCAGCGATGATTTGACGATCACACAGGGCGTTGAAGATATCTTACTCCATATAAAGTTTACCTGATTCGCCATGGCGCTGGAGTGGTTGTTCGTTCCGATGGATACCGTGGATCTTGCGCACATCTGAGAGAGCAGGTGACGGAAATTTCAATTCAGTGTACAGGCGTTGTTTTTATCACCTCAGGAGGAAATATTACGTTCGTAAATGAAGGTGTTTGATCGGGTGACTTGTTTGAATTTCATCACTTGCCGGTATTGCGACTGACCGTTTCTACGATGTTCGGGCTGCTGCTGCGTTGGTTTTTGCGGGGCGTGGGTATGGAAACAACAAACCTGAATCCGGCTTTCGTCCCAACAACAACGTGGGTAATGAATTTGACAATCCATCGGAACGCTTCCATGAGATAGACTGGATCTACAACATTTGTATCGGCCAACTGCGTATTGCCGTATTCAATCGCGTGGACCGTGTTCGAAAAAAATCAAGCTATTTACAGTCCCATTAACGGTAACTTCTTATGTTACGTACGCTTGCCTCTTGGTTGATTTCTTTTTCGTGTGTTGTCGCACCAAATTTGACACACGCCGACAATTCTCCCAACATCGTGGTCATTTTGGCTGATGACTTGGGCTGCTGTGACATGACCCTGTACAACGGCTGGGTAAAGACACCGCGCATCGAACAGATGGCTGAACAGGGAATGCTATTCACTGATTTTCACACAAATTCCTCAGTTTGCAGTCCTACACGGGCGGCGTTTCTTACCGGCCGGTATCAGCAGCGCGTTGGTATCGTGGACGTGATCGTTGGTAGTCGGGAACCTCAGAGCGGTATATCTCCCTCGATCCGAACTCTACCGCGAGTCTTCAAAGACCACGGCTATGCGACCGCTCTGTTCGGCAAATGGCATTGCGGGTATCAGGACGAGTACAACCCGGTCCACCACGGGTTCGACGAATTCGTCGGTTTCCTGAACGGCGCGACGGATTATCACAAGCATGGGGCGTGGCGAGTCGGTCTTGAAAAGAAGGATGCGCCCGGCTACTCCACGCACATCATCACTGACTACAGCGTTGACTTTATCAAACGTAACAAAGACAAGCCGTTCTTTTTGTACGTCTCGCACGCTGCAGTGCACAATCCGTATCAGACCGTTGAGGACACACCGGACAAACGCATCAAGGGTGAGAATCCGAATCAGATCAATGCCAGAAATCGCGAAAAGTATAGGTGGATGCTACAGGACCTCGATGAAGGTGTCGGTAAGATTCTTGACACGCTTCATGAACTCGATCTGGTTGAGAACACGCTGGTTGTGTTTTTCTCGGATAACGGAGCCGTCGGAATGAGCCCGAAAGAGTTTCGCAAGTTCCGTGGCGGCAAGTTTAGCCAATATGAGGGTGGGCATCGTGTGCCGGCCGTCGCTTGGTGGCCGGGCAAGATCAAGGC
>JAPOKD010000748.1 GCA_029977825.1 Planctomycetota bacterium
GGAGAGGAGTAGACGCAGTGTGATGATCGCTTTTGCAGTTCGCGTCGTCATCCTGAGACAGTCAGATATTGGCTAAGCCAAATCCCTCTATCACCTTGGGCGTTGGATTCACAGCCGGTTTGCTGAGATGATGTTCTCGCCGCTACCGCGTGTTTCCGCCGTTGGTGTTGAGTGGATCGGTTGGGCTAATATTGTAGTTGTGGCAATTGTTCAACACATTGACGCTACCTGGTGCTGCAAAATCTGACAGGAAAAATGAGATGATTGCGGAGTTAAAGCCGTGTCAGTGGTGATCAAAATTCAGCGTATTGAATTAAACTGGTGGCTGCAAATCAGTTGGCGAGCTTAGACTAACCGCACGCCACTGCCCGTACTGAAGCACTTTTTAGATGAGTCGAATTTTGAAGATCATTATTCCTGTAACAGTTTGTATTGCACTCTTGGTTGCCGCACCCGGTGTCGCCGGTAATGAGGTTCCGGTTGCTGAAGAGACACAAGCATTTGTCGATGATTTTGGCGATGCAGAATTCAACGGGCGGCAGGCCGAGCGTGGTGCATGGCAGTTTAATGATGGAGTCGCAAGTTGTGTGGCCGATCCGGTCCTGTACAAGAAATACAAGAACCATGGGCCCATTCTGAAGTGGCCTCGCAAATTTGAGGATGCCCATATTCAATTTGAAATGAAGGCAAAAGACTGTCAGCGAGTCGTATTCACGCTCAATGGCGACGGCCACATCTTCCGCGTCACTTTGGCAGATGAACGTCCCGATGCACCCGCAGGTACGTCAAAGGTTCCTACACGTTTGATTGCCTGGGCAACCAAGTCTTCAAAGCAGAACAAGGGTGATACAATCAAGCCCAACGGACTGCCTGACCTTTCAATCCTTAACGACGAGTGGGTGAAAGTGAATCTCGACGTGAAGGGAACACATGCGGTGCTGGCCATTGGCGATTTTCAAGCTGAAATCAGTCATGCTGCACTTGCCCGTGACAAGAGTATGGTCATGTTGACTTTTGCCCACGGTGAGATTGCTGTTCGTAATTTTAGTTTCTCACCTGCTTCTGGCTCTGTTTCCACGCCTTTAACGCCAGAGAAACGCTAGCCTGACTGAGGTGTAGAAAGATCTTTGTCTGCATCAGGGACAGCATTTTTCCGGGGGGATACGTTTCGTACGGGAAGCGTCCAGGTTCTACAGTGATCAATTCTACGAAATGCAAGATTTGATGTCCTTCAGGAAGGTCTTGCTCGTACTACCCAGTGTGGGTTGGTGCAAGTCGTGTGTTGCGGTGCAAGTCATTTGTTGCAGTCCAAGTCAGCGTTTGAACTGAGGAAGGGACACTGTTGATCTTGGCGACAGAGGGCTCGCCCCCTGATAGCGACGTGGCAAATATCGAAGTCGCAGGTATCGTTGAATCCTTTGACGGGACCACTTATTGTTGGTTTGCCTTGGGAGTACGTTTAGCGGGTTAGCAGTCTTCCATCGATGAGAAAAAAGGAGAGGCATGGTGAGGGGAGCACAGTCTGTATCATTGCTATTGTTCTTTGTTGTTTTGGTTGCCGTTGTTCCCGCTGCATCAGCTCAGAAGCCGAGGTTCACCGAGAAGCAAAGAAAGCAGTTCATCATACGATTCCCAAAATACGACGCCAATCAAGATGGCAATCTGGATGACGCGGAGTTACTCGCCTTGCGGAATTTCTTGCAGAGTAGACGCAGGAATTCGGATTTTGCACCGGCTGCAAAAGATGAGTCCCAACCGGATGTGGATGACGGTCGTTGGAAAACGGCAGGTTTCACGCAAGCGAACTCCATGGGCCGTGGAGCAGCGGCGATTCCCGCGAGTGGGAAGTTTCGTGTTTTTGTATTGATGGGGCAATCCAACATGCACGGAACAGCTCGGGCCAGGGAGTTGAAGCCTCCTTATACAGAAAAGCATGAGCGGATTCGGATTTGGGCCCACGGAACGTGGGAATACTTTGTGCCGACGCAACGCTTTGGTCCGGGTGTCTCTTTCGCTCGCCAGCTCGCCGAATTTTGGCCAGCAGACACCATTGGTATCATCAAAATTGCCATTGGTGGCACCGGAATTCGAGCCTTTGAAAAAGATTGGTCCCGGCAACGCGCCAGTCTCACCTTTGATGCTGCGAAAGGATCTCTTTACAAAGATCTGATGAATGCAGTGACCGAAGCAAGACGCATCTCGAAGCCAGAGTTCTGTGGCTTCGTTTGGAAGCAGGGAGGCGCGGACGGTACGAAGAAGGTTCTCGCGAGCGAATACTTTGAAACTTTTGAACGGCTGATCGCAGATATGCGTTCGGATCTGGAAGTACCCGGTTTGCCTGTCTTTGTGCCCAGCTACACTGACGATAACGGACTCATCAAGGCGTTCACAACCAAACTAAGTGATGAGGACCGTGCGGCCATGAATGAGGCGAGGGTGGAGGGTGCGACTGGAGAGAATCAGGAGGTGCAGATGTTGCTGAAGTTCCTCAATGACGCGAGTCCTGCCAAGCTTCAGCAGCTTTCGGGAAAACGACCCTACATCGCGGAAGTCATTGCGGCTCAGAATCGCGCTGGACGCGAAATTCCCGATGTCATCACTCTCTTTCCAGGCCAACTGCCCAAGGGTGCTGATGGAATTCATTACACCGCTGAAGGTTACATCACGCTCGGAAAAATCACGGCAACGGCAGTCCAGGACTATTATCGCGCAAAACGATAACCGTTGGTATTTGCAGGCCTGCGCAGGTTGTATTTTGCCGCACCGGTTCAGGGCTGTGGCGGGTCCAGTAACTCCAATTCGGCAAAGACAGGCCGGTGGTCTGACGCTAACGATTCTTTGATCACTTTAGTGCTCAGCAGACGGAAACGGTCGGGCTTTCGATAGAAAATGTAATCGATGCGCGAGATTGGATCTGTAGCAGGTGAGGTTGCGATCGGTACATCTTCGATAGCACAGGTCCATTTTGAGAGCAGGGTTTGAATGGGGGCGGCTTCAGGTTTTGCATTCATGTCACCCGCCAAAATTGTCGGTGTTGAATCGTCGTCCTCCGCAAACAGCCGGTTGATTGCCTGGGCCTCTGCAACGCGATCCTCAGGTACGTTGTGTTGGAAATGGGTGCTGACAAAACGCAGACTCTGGTTGTCGGCTGTGCGCACCGTCAAAGCGATTGCGCCGCGTGGGTATGTCGTTCTTTGGGGTGTGCTTTCGGTGTAAGGTAAAGGTTGGATCAGGACATCGAGTATCGCGTGACGCGTCAGAACTGCGTTGCCAAAAAGTCCACCCTCGTAGTGCTGCGTTGGCCCAAAACGAACTGCCATCCCGGTGAGCTCGGCGAGCCTTCGGGCCTGATGGACGCGGCCGGAACGCTTCACGCCTACGTCGACCTCCTGTAGTGCGACGAAATCAGGACGTGAATCATTGATCACTCTTGCCAGACGCTCGACGTCATAAGTGCCATCGGTTCCCTGACCGTAATGGATGTTGTAGCAGA
>JAPOKD010000725.1 GCA_029977825.1 Planctomycetota bacterium
CACCACGACTTGACTGGTGACGTCGTCCAAACAGAAGTTGTGCTTCCACATCCGTACCATTCAAGACACAGATACTGACAACGGTGGTCATCAAAAAACGCAACATGCAATACTCTCCACTCTCCGGCAATTCAAAGAATTCGAACTGCTGAACTCTAGGATGCCCTGAGCCGTCTTGAGTGAGTTTGAGTCAGTTTTATCAAACCTGTTCTGCCCTAATCCCTACAATAGGAACAAGCTGACTGTTCATGCTGGTGTCACCTGAATCCTATCGAGCGAATTGGGCTTGCTTACCCATCGCAAGTTGAGCAACTGCGTCAGTTACATTCATAGGTTGCGATATACCGCACGTGATCTTCGTTGCTACCATGAAGCGGAAGCATACGCACTCCCGTACCCAATCAAATATCTGACATGAAATCACTTTCAACATTCATTTTGCTTTTTTTCGTCCAACTCACTGCGAATGCTGACGTACGTCTGCCAACGCTTTTCAGCAACCAGATGGTGCTGCAACAAAAAACTGACAATACCATTTGGGGATTCGCTGATCCGGGTGAAAGTATCACCATCGAGGCCAGTTGGGGTAGCACGGTTACGACAAAAACCAATGTCGACGGGAAGTGGCAAGTGCTGCTGACAACACCGTCGCACGGCATTGATCATTCACTTACTATCCGTGGCAATAATACAATTACGCTTGAGGATATTGCCATTGGCGAAGTCTGGCTGTGTGTTGGCCAATCCAACATGGGCTGGGCACTGGGCAACTGCTTTGATGCTGAGAAAGAAGCCGCACAGGCAAATGCACCGAATCTGAGAATTTTCAGTTCCTCGCGAGAACACTGGCATCACCCACTGAGTGAATCCCGCGACCTGCTTGCGACGTGGGTCACCTGCACACCAGCCACAGCCGCGAGGACCTCAGCGGTCTCTTACTACTTTGGCAAGACGCTTCAGGAAGCGTTGGATGTTCCAGTAGGAATCATCGTTCAAGCTTACGCCGGAACCCCGATCGAAGGTTGGATACCTAAGGAAATCCAAACCAATGATAAACGCACGCAGGAACACATTGCTCAACTGAATAAAGTCTCGCGTCGTTATGATCGCGATGATGCGTTGAAGACTTGGGAACAGGAACACATCACCTACAAGCGCAAGATTGCCGCAGGTGAGACAATGAAGAACCAGTGGAAACAACTGCAACCACCCTTCATCACAAAACCGGCTAATCTCGGCCATCAATATCCCAGCCATATCTACAACGCGATGATTCACCCCATCCGACCTTATGGCATCCGCGGTGCAATCTGGTATCAGGGTGAACGAAATTCAAAAAATGTTCCACAGGCAGAACACTATCGCGACCAAATCAAACAATTAATCAGCTACTACCGATCTTCTTGGCACGAGCTTTCGGGAGGAAATGTCGCGGACGACTTTCCGTTCATTCTGACCCAGTTACCCAGCTGGCATGCAGCGCAACACAAACCTGTCGAAGGTTTGACATCACCGTGGACTGTCAACCGTGAGGCAATGCGTTTGGCCAGCAAAGACTTGCCCAACGTTGGGCTGGTCGTTTCCATCGACACAGGTGACGCGGTTCTCCTGCACCCAAAAAACAAAAAACCAATCGGAATACGTCATGCGCTGCATGCACTTGAAAGTGTTTACGACATTAATGTGGTCGGATCGGGACCACGATTACGGACCCAGAAAATCGACGGTAATCGAATTGTCCTGAACTTTGAATCGATTGGCAGTGGGCTGATCACTGCCAACGAATTGATCCAATCCGGTGATCCCAAACTGAACTCTTTCGCGATCGCCGGTGTCGATGGACAGTGGCAATGGGCCGACGCTGTGATCGAAGGTGATCAGGTCGTGGTGTCTTCCAGCAAGGTCAAATCACCGGTTGCGGTACGCTACGCATGGGCGATGAATCCATCAAAACGCAACCTGCTCTACAACCGCGAAGGTTTGCCAGCATCACCATTTCGCACCGATGAGTGGCCACTATTCAATCCCGGAAATGAGGTCATCGATGTCATCAAACCCAAGGCCTCGGACGGTTACGTTCCAACGGACTGGGTACGGCCGGCCATGCTACAACGCGTTGACTCAACTGCAACGAGAGCCAAAAGCCAAAATCACGTTGAGGAACATGACGACGCAGAGAGTCCGGAAACTGAAAAACGCGAGACTAACAACGGGACGGCACCTGAAATAACCGATCTCAACGCAGAGGATATTTCCTATGCATTGGAACAAAACATTCCCGATCTGGAGGAACCGTTTCTCAACACGTCTCCACAAAACCGGATGGACGGTATCGAGGTTGGCAACCTGGAAGAAGACCCTGATCTCTCGAAAACCATCCTCGCTTTCGCCGAGGAAATTGCTGCAGGTGATCACGGAGAGATTGATAGTCTCCTTCTGTGTCAAAACAATAAATTGCTTTTCGAGTCTTATTACCGACGCGGTCGAATCAATTACCCTCACTACCAAATGTCGATCACCAAATCCTACACAGCGATGGCGATCGGTCGTGCGATTCAACTGAAACACCTGAGGATGGAGGACTTGGATCGCCCGATTGTTGCTTTTTTAAAAAACCTTGATCAATCCAAACTCGTTAACGGAGCGAATCAGATCACCCTTGCCCAAGCTCTGAACATGAAATCCGGAATCCGGATTGATCGTGACAGGGTGAATGAGCTCAGAAAAGACAAGGATCTGTTATCAGGTCAGGGACAAATCCAAGCTTACCTGCAATACAGCGCCCCGATCCCCATTGGAAAGAAGGCCTTCAAGTACCAGGGTTCTGATCCTTCGATAGCAATGCAAGTACTGGACGCTGTTGTACCGGGTTCTGCCAGAGATTTCATCGAAACAGAGCTGCTCGCAAAACTTGGAATCACCAATTTTGCCTGGCAAGACGATGTCAGTGGACTCCCCAAATCGGCTGCTGGAAGCAGCATGCGTTCCCGCGACATGCTCAAGTGGGGGATGTTAGTGAGCAACCGCGGCAAGTGGAACGGCGAACAACTGATTCCAGCCGACTTTGTTCAACGGGCAACAGATCGTATCAACACCAATCCTCAGGGAACCTCTTACGGCTATTTCTGGTGGCGACACGACATGCAAGTTGGAGATCGCTCGTACGACTGTCGATCGGGTCGTGGTGCTGGCGGCCAGTTCATTCTGATGTTGCCAGAACTGGATCTGATCATCGTCATTACAGCGCACCAGCAAGGAATGGGAAAAATGCTAAGTACAGTACCTAAGAAAATCCTGCCTGCGTTCGCCCGCAACAAGTGAGGAGTGTTTTGGAAGGAAGTGCAAGCTGAGTGTCGCTTTTGCTGCTACTTGCCTCGACGCTACTGATGGATACCGGGCAGCGTGACGGTCACTGTTGCAAGCTCAAGCAAACAGATCTGTAACAACCTTTGCCTCTTCCGGTCCAGTCAGCTGGTGTGCACGGCCCTCGTGCTGGAAGTTCAACTTGCGATGATCAAGCCCCATCAGATTCAGGATCGTCGCATGCAGGTCACGGAAGTGTACTTTTCCTTCGACTGCCC
>JAPOKD010000234.1 GCA_029977825.1 Planctomycetota bacterium
CCGGTCGACACTTGCTGCTTCAAGTTTGACGAATGTGAACGATCAGGATGAGGTACGCCTCGGTACGTTACCCATCGGTGAGTCCAAAATAGCGGCCAATCGTCTGGATGATGAATTGCGTCGTTTGGCAGGCCGATTCAGCTCGGAGTCACGCGTTCTGGCAAAGCAGGTTGAAAAACTTTCTCGAGGCGTCTGATCACCTGCTTATGCTCCGGCAACGCTGGTAGCCATCTGTGTTGATCCGAGTTACTCAAGTGACCGCAGAAAAGCAGGATCATCTCATTAGGCGGCAGCGACTGGACGGCGGCCCCTGGAATAGAGGGTTCAACATTACAGAACGGATTCCTGCATGGAAGCTGATAAATCCCGAGTCGGACCAGCAGCCCAGAATCGCTTCTGACTGCCGCCCAACAGCAGCAGGTGGTTCTTGCAAAGGCCAGATCGGTCCATGATCTGAACTCAATTCATCGTTGACATTGCCGATGTCAAGTGAACGCAGTCCATGAATAGCCCAGAGAGAGCAGTTGCCTGTCTGGCTTTGCCCCAACTCAGGGAGACAAGACCTTGTTGCCGTTCTGCAATCGCTTTGCGGGAGCGTTGTAGAGTCCAGCACCTGTGCTTGGCAATCGGCTTCCACTCACATAAGGCTCAGGTGGAAAATCGGTGCCGCGAGTAGCCGATCCAAGAGGTGTGGTAAGTGTGTCGTTAAGCGTTCTCAGATAGCTCTGCAATTTCCAGGCGGGGATAATTGTCAGTCCAAGTTCGGATGCTTGCGCTCTGATGCGTCCCATTGCGGCAATCTTGGCAACGTTGTCGTCATCTTCCGTTCCAGTTCCATTACCCAGTTCAGGGTCATCACCAACGACCATGAATCGGATAGTTGCATCAAGTTTTCCACTGACGCTCCCAGCCGGTGTAATTTCCGCTGCCACGGTTGCACCGGCAGCCCTGATTTGACCCTTCAACGCTTCGTTGTCTGGGCGGCCATCCCCATCGATATCAATATCCCCAGCCAAGGCAATTTTGATGATGCGTCCTGGGGCCCAGAATGGCGAGAAGATTTTATCGCCAGGGATAATCGGATTTCGAATTTCAGGAAATGCGACAACCCGGGCTTGAGCCAGATGTGGGCCTTGAATTTGTGTGACTTGAATGGTCGCTTTGACTTTTGCGTCTTTCAGTCGAGTCTCGTCAGCGTCGATGATCCCGAACGTGATGCCTGGCCTCAGGGCATCGGCTGAACCCAGATTAATCGTTGTGACGTTCCCGCCGCGAGCGACATAGCGAACTTCACCCTGCGTTGTTTCAAACTGGTCACTACGAAGTTCGTTGAGCTGGAATTTCTGGGTATCGATGGTGCCTTGAAGCTGGTTTGCTTTCTGAGTCAGCTTGTTCGTTTCCGTGACTGCCTGCTGTCGGAATGCGTTGTATTCCTTCACTTGCTTGACGAGCTTGTCCTTCGTGTCTTCCTTTTCCTTAATCATGCGATCTCGGTCTTGATCGAACTGATCGCTCAACTTGTCACGATCCTTGTTGGCGTTGTCACGTGCTGTTTCAGCAAGCTTTTGCTGTTTCTGTGCGATGGCGACATCAGCTGTTGCTTTTTCTTTGATCTTCTGTTCTTCAGTGCGTGAGCTGGTTACTTCTGCATTCCGCTTCCTGATCGCGTTGGCTAGATAGCGAGGAAGCTTAGGGTAATTGCGTTCCGAGGCCTCTGTTTCAGGCGGGAAGTAGGACATTGAGATCGCATAATCCTTCTCGATCTGCTCCATGTCAGGGTCACCGGAGCCGCTTTCCTTCATCGCATCGATTTCAGGCTGCGTGAAGCTACCTACCCCCAGCATGGCTTTCATGCGCGATGCCTGAGTTGTCAGGTTCTCAACTTCAGCCTGTACGGACTGAAGTCTGTCACTCATGTTCTTTTCTTGCGTTGCAAGCGTATTACCATGCCGCCACAGAAAAAAGTTCAGGCACAACGACAGTACAAGGAAAATCAGGCAGGCAATCAAAGAGCCGCGGATAACGGAATCGTCGCGAGCTACCATTTTTGTTCTTTGAGATGAGGGGAGCTGATACAGGTCTGCGTCGTTAATTTGACGCTGAGAGTCTTCAAATTCACGCTGAGAGTCTTCAAACGACCCTTTCTAACATTAATTTCTTTCTACGCTTATTCTACCGCCGTTTGCTGAGAAATTCCGCTCAAGTCGGAGGTTTCTGGGACTTTTGCCGGTTGTCCGCTTCGTGCGGAGCTTGGCGAGGTCTCGATTTCCCGCAAAGTGTGTCAGTTTGTACGGCATCGGGGTAATCTGGTTCTCCGCGACTGTCGGCGAGGAAACCGAAACTATACCTAGACACCGTGGTTATTATACTTATGGAGACGATCTAGATATCGTCATTCAGGCACTTACTTACTTCACGAAAAAGTCCGGCAAAGGCAATGCACTACCGAAAACACATTCGATCGCACCGATCATCACGCTCAGCCCGGAAGGGCTTCACCCTGCTTGAGTTGCTCTTGGTGCTCGCAATCCTAGTCATGGTAATCGGGATTGGCGTAACCAACTTCACCGGAGTGCAGGCTGGAGCGAATGTCTCTGCAACCGAGGCGATACTAATGTCGCTCAAAAGTAACATAAAACAGTACCAAATCCGCATGAACGGACTCCCCGAGAGCCTCGAAGCGCTTCGTGATGGGCCTACAGACGCCGCCAAGAAGGCGAAATGGGTTGAACCAATTGTTGAAGAGATTCCCAAGGACGCTTGGGATAACGACCTAGAATACAACGTCAACGGCGGGAGTTTCGAGCTGAGGAGCTCGGGGTTAGATAAACAAATGAACACCGACGATGACATCACCGTGGAAGGTTGATTTGTACTTGCTCGCTGATTTCGCCGGCGGGACGGCTCCGAACGCAGACTAACTGCAAGCAGCAGACTAACTGAAGGAGCGGTAACTTAAGTTCCTCAAGCCCCGCCTGGGATGAATCCATTGTCACGCCGATCAGCCTTCACTTTGCTCGAACTCCTGTTGGTGCTTGCCATTTTTGCATCACTGGCAGCGTTGACGATGCCAAAGTGGGGCATGTTGTTGAGTGATCGTCGACTTGTTCGTGCCGGTGATCAGTTGCGGAGTAGCGTCGCGCGATTACGCGTTGAGGCTATGAGATCCGGGCGAGTCATCATGCTCGAGGGCATGCTGGAGGGTTCAAGTTTTAGGGCCAAACCCTTTTACTCCGCTTCCGATGCGACCGAAGCAATCGACCAGACGGGGGCGGGTTCAGCGCTTCTTACTGGTGCAGATCAAGCTTCTGCTGTTGTGATTGAACAAGACGAATCGGCTATCGAAACCATCGAGTTGCCGGAAGAAATCGTTGTCAAAGGTGTCAGCGTGGTCTCAGCGGCTCGCGCGATGGAAATTGAACAATTGTCTGTTTCAGATCAAGGTCAGGGCTGGAGCCGACCAGTGCTCTTTTACCCAGATGGATCGACGAGTACCGCTTTGATCAGCTTGGCTCATCCGACAATGGGAAGAGTTGTTGTGAAAATTCGCGGGATAACCGGCGATGCTTCTGTCAGTGAGGTCCTGGCGCCATGAGGCACACGACTCTTGTTGTTCCTGCAAAACAACGAATCAGTTACCGAGCCAGCGGGTCACGGGGCTTTTCGTTGTTGGAAATATTATTGGCCCTCGCGATCCTCGGAGGCTCATTGGCGATTCTCAGCCGGATCGTCGACACGGGAATTTCCGCGGCTCGCGAGGCTCGGGATCTGGCCAACGCTCGTATGATCTGTCAAGCCAAGCTTTCTGAAGTCCTGCTCAATAGCACGGCAGGATTCACACCGCAGACGCAGCCTCCCACCCCAGTGGACTCTTTCGACTCGCAGTCCTCGACGCCCTTCGAATTCTCAGTCGAAGTACAGCCAGGCCAGCTTGGAGGTATTCTGGTGATCCGCGTCGTGGTGGAGGCAAAGAACCCTGACGGCGGCGAGCCACTCGCTCGGTACTCTCTCGTGCGTTGGATGATTGATCCAGCTTTGGGTCTGGAAGAACTGGAGGCCGAGGAGGAGGCTGCTCGTGAGGAAGCCGCTGGCATGGAGGGTTCGGCGTGATGAGTCTTCAACGCAAAGCCATGAGAGCGTTTACGCTGTTAGAGGTGTTGTTGACTTTGGCAATGTCCGTGGTCTTGATGGGATTGGTCGGCACAGCATTTCAATTTTATGCGGTCGACATGAACGTGCGCAACATGGATATCCAGCAGACGCAGTTGGCGGCTTCTGTCATGCAGATGATTGAAGATGATTTGCGGGCAACATTGCATAGTGAACCTGCTGACATGTCGGGTCTCGAAGAACTCTTGTCGTCGAGCCTTGGTGGTGCAGAAGAAGGTGGACAGAGTGGCGGTAGCAGCAGTGAAGAAGATCTTTCAGCTGCAGGGATCAGCATGGAAGTTGAAGAGGAACCGCTGGATGCCATCGAAACCACCAGTCTTGACCTTACCAGTGGGGTGGCTGTGCTACAGACTCCCGGCCTGGTTGGCAATCAGTACCAGATCCAGCTTGACTTGAGCCGGCTGCCGCGTCTTGAGGAATACGTTCAGATGATGGACGATACGACCGCCGATCTGCAGGATGTACCCAGCGATTTGAAAACGGTTGCTTATTACGTGCAGTCGGACGAAGCGACAGGGGTTCTGGATTCTCTGGCGGAACTGGACCCCGATTCGAGTGAGTCGATGTCAGGCGGTCTGGTTCGTCGGTCGCTCGATCGTGCGGCCACCGTTGAAGCTGCAACGATGGGGAATATCAGCACACTCAACCAGACGGGAGACTTACTGGCGCCCGAAATCAAATCGATCGAGTTTTCCTATTGGGATGGCCTGACGTGGCAATTGGAATGGAGTAGTGACGAATTTGGTGAATTGCCACTGGCTGTTCAAGTCCGAATTTATATGGTCGATCCCGTTCTCGCCGCGACAGAGAATGTGGACACGATTTCTGCTTTAGGGCCGGATTCGATGCGAGTTTTCTCACACATTGTCAGGCTACCGATGGCTGTGCCCATTGAGACCGAGGAAGAAGAGGATCTTTCGGAGGCAGGGTTATGATGCAGTCCATCAAGTCAACTCGCCAGGGTTTCTTTCTGGTGCTCGTACTGATCGTTGTCGCAATCGCGACGATGGCAGTCTACTCCTTCACCGATTTGATGCTTGCTTACGATGACTCGGCGTATTTGTCGGGCGATATTGTGCAAACTCGGGTCAATGTCGAGTCGGGTGCCGAGGCTGTCCGACTGTTACTCGCAGAGCCACCTGAACTTCGTGTTGACTATGGCGGCGTCTACAATAATCCACAGATGTTCCAGGCGGTGAATGTTTCGCTCGGAGACGATAATTCGACCCCTTCCAACTTCTCGATACTAGCGCCCGGGTTGAACGACGAGGGGCGATTGGCAGGCTTGAGATTTGGCCTGCAAAATGAGTCGGCAAGACTGAATATTAATGCGCTTCCAGTCCTGGAAACCAGTTCAGCTGGAATGATGGCTTCTGCATTGACCGCTACTGACGATGCTGATGAATCAAGTGAAGATGGGACAAGCGACAACATTGCGGTTTCGCTTCTGCTCACCCTGCCCGGAATGACGGAAGACATCGCTGACGCGATTCTTGACTGGTTGGACGAAGATGAAGAGGTACGGCCCTTTGGTGCGGAAGCTGAGTATTACTCGACACTGCCAACGCCGTATGTGCCCAAGAATGGGCCGGTGTTAAGCGTTGAGGAACTGTTGCTTGTGCGTGGTGTCACGCCAACGCTGCTGTTCGGCGCTGACGCAAATCGCAATGGGGTTTTGGATGGTGATGAACAACAACGGTTTGGGGCTACCGTCGAAACTGCGGGCTCACTGGGTTGGGCAGCCTACCTGACCGTGCACGGCGCCGAGGCGAGTAAACGCCGTGATGGCAGTCTGCGCGTCAATGTGAATCAGGATGATCTGGAATTGTTATACGAAGAGTTGTCAGAAGCTCTCGAGAATGATGACTACGCGACCTTCATCGCGGCTTATCGTATTGCGGGTCAGTCAAGTTCAGCGATGGCGCTCCTGAGTGGGAATATTGGTAGCGGTCAGCAAGCCGAGGTCGAAGGTCGTTGGACTGCCGACCTGATGGGTGAATTTGATCTCAGCGGTGGAGGCGGCACTTCACTGACACAGATCCTTGATCTGGTTGGAGCGACAGTAACCGTTGGGAATGGCGATGACGCTAAGACTTACAGTTCTCCATTTTCAGAGGACCTTATCTCGATGGGGATCTACATGCCGATTTTAATGGACGCTTTGACCACTCAAGAGGTCGAAGTTATGCCGGGTCGGATTAATCTGAATGAGTGTCCTGCCGAACTTCTGTATGGCATACCTCTTTTACCAGAGGAAGCTGTTGAAGGAATTCTTGAAACGCGCGATGTGAATTCTGACGATCCGAATCGCCAGTTCGAAACATGGCCGCTGGTTGAGGGATTGGTGACTCTGGATGAGATGAGATTACTTACGCCGCTGGTCACCTGTGGTGGTGATGTGTTTCGGGCACAAGTGGTCGGGTACTTTGAGCAAAGCGGGGTGTCGAGTCGCGCCGAGGTGATCATCGACGCAACGACCGTGAATCCCAAAATCGTGTTGTGGCGTGATCTGAGTCATTTGGGTCGAGGGTTTGATCTTTCCGTTTTGGGATCCAGGTCATTCACCGGTACTGAGGGTGATTTGGATAGTGGTAGCGGAGTGGCGAATTGAAGTTCGGTCATGGTGGACTGGATTGAAAATGCATGGTTGCGAGATAGGTGGTGATTGAGGATTTGGTTCGCAGATAGGTTTCGTGTTCGGAGAAAAGCTCTCCCATGAAAATCGACTTCATGAATGACGTGAGAAACAGATGGTAAAAAAACTAGCAATCGATTGGGATGCAAGTGAACTGAGGTTGGTGGCTGCGCAGTGCAGTGGCAGTAACGTCAAGGTCACAGATGCCCGAGTCATACCGATTGAGGACGATGTGCTGCAGGCACTTCAGGGAGCCTTGGACGGTCAGGGGATGGAAAACACCGAAACCCTGATTGCGATCGGGCGCGGGCAGGCAGAATTGCGAGAGTTGCAATTACCGCCTGTGCCAGAGGAAGAACTGCCAGACATGGTTCGTTTTCAGGCCAGCAAGAGTTTTGCCACCGCCGGCGAAAATGCGACAGTTGATTATCTGGTTACCAGTCGAAATGAGACTGGTGTCGAAATGATCGCTGCGGCCCTGGGTGCCGAGGAGCTCAAGGGACTTCACGGGGTGTGTGAGTCAAGCAGCCTTGTTGCGAAAAGAATTTCCATTCGGCCTCTCGCGGCTGCTGCTCTGTACCTGTTGAAGCAGCAGCGTTCCAGTGCCAATGACATGGTTCTGATCGATTTGCTTTCTGATGAAGCTGAAATTGTCGTCGCACGGGATGGCCGTGTGATCTTTGTTCGCACGGTTCGAATGCCATCTGCCGAGGAAGCACGTGGGCGAGCATTAGCCGGTGAACTCAAACGCAGCTTGGTTGCCTGTGGGTCCAGTGGAACCCTCGAGCGAGTTGTACTGTGGGGCCGAGCGGCAGTTCATTCGAAAGATGTCGAGATGCTGGCGGAAGCCACTGAAAGTAAAGTCGAGGTATTGGATCCGTTCTCGCTTGTAGACGTAGACCGCAACACAAAAGCAAATATGCCGGACCATGTGGGACGCTTGGCTCCGCTAGTGGGGCTCTTGGTCGCCGATGAAACAGGGCCGGACCGGCTGCTCGACTTTCTGAATCCGCGAAAACGCGTGGAAGTCGTTGAAAGTCCCTATCGAAAATACATGATCGCTGCAGTCCCTGTTGCTGTGGCCGCCCTCGTGGCCTTTTTCATCTATCGGCAGCTTGGAGCACTCGATGTTCAGATCGAAGCTTTGAAAGTAGCAAATAATGGAAAACAG
>JAPOKD010000057.1 GCA_029977825.1 Planctomycetota bacterium
GCAAAGCTCCGACCACCACGCAAGGCAGAAATTGCTCGATCGCCAACCGAGTCATATCACGCGCGAGCGCTGAATCTGACTTGTGGGCCCGCATTGCCATTTCCACTCCTGCAATCACTGCACTTAAAGCAGCAACGCCAATCCATAACACCAAATACCTACCGAGGTCTGATTGCGGGTCCTGTACCCAACGTGACTGCACCGTCGCAGCCAATAAGCCCAGCACTCCAGATGCACCGACCGTCAAAGAGCGATAGCCGCGGAACACCTCGCTACGCGCCATCTGTTGACGAATATCGGAAATCTGCTGAAGTGCTTCGCGAAGCTCCACTTGATATCCCTGCAAACTGTCTGACTTGGATCCAACAAACTTCGAGCGATCAACGCCGTGTACACGACAATCAATCCAATTCAAAAACCACCGTAAAGCTGTCTGTTTCACGTCCCTGTCTCGCCCCTTGCCCACACGTTCACCACACAGCAAACCCACTGGGCAATGGCTGGTGTCGCAGGTCTTTCGTCGCTTGCAGTTGCCCATCCATGCTGGAAATGAACTCACTCGTCTCAAGCCCCCCCAAAGAACACGGCCTCCAAATCACCAAGTCCTTGTACCAGTCATCATCCATATCTTCCGACGAGACATAAGCTGGGTGAATATCGTTGTACAAGTCCGCGTCAAAGCTTGATGGCAACCTCGTTCTAATGGCGAGACAGTGGATGATCAACTCAGCTGCACCGTTATCGCCTGTGGCACACGATTTTGTTTCAATCGAGACACGATGCTTCCCCACGTTGAATGCGCGAACGCCATCGTATTCCAATGCATGAAAACGATCCCCCCAGAAAAAACCGAAATTTGAAACTGCAGCCACACAAACGGCTCCCAGCAGAACAAACCTCGTGAACATGCGAAGAAAAGCTCACCCAACGCGTTGCAAAACATAAGACACCAACACATCGCCTCAATTACTTTAAAATGCAAAGTAAATGCGTTCCGAGAACAAGGCAAGGCAAACTGTGGATTCTTTTGCAAGAAACTGAGTGGAGTGCGCAACAAAATGCACATCATTCAGGCAGCTAGACGAGCTACAACGCACAACGCATTGTGATCCGACGACTTGCTGGTGCTTTGTGGCTGCGGATCTTTGGCAAGGTGTGCTGGATTGCGAGGATTTCCTCTGGGCAACAGTCCACCCATGCTCGGTACCGACTTCCAATTTCACACGTGTTTGCCTGCCGCCATCCGATGTTGGGTTTCCCCCGCAAACTGCATGCCTCATGCAACCACGGTTCCGAACCCAATATCCTGCAGTAATGCTGTCATCGCCTATTCATCAACAGCTGAAGCCGTGATCAATCCTCAAGAGTCACACCCAACAGAAACGGTGCTCCAGCCGTCATCTTGCTGCGAAAGTCCAGCGTTTCGATCTGAGTGTCAGGCTTCGGATTTTTCCAACTGAGGGTGTACAGGCCAATATCTCGGCCGGAAACCTGCGAACTCGGATGGACCCACGCAAGCGTTCCGTCACTTACATCCCGAGTGTGAGATTGAGACAGGAACCAATCACGAACATGTTTTCCAGCACAGATTTCAACAGAGCGGGTTTCGCCATCTTCGTAATGGACAACAACCTCGCCAATGCAGGTTCCATGTGGCTCCATGCTTCCCCACCCCGCTCCATGCAACAGATGCATTGCAGTAGCTTTTCGTTTGACCGAAATACCGGTTACCTCGGAATTCAAATCGTACAGTCCTGCCGACAACACTGTTTCGGCACCCGAAACAGCAAGAACCCCCCGAACATCAAACGAGATTCCAGCAAAAGTCCCGAGGCCAGGAGTGATTTGATCAAACGTCTCCGTCAGGGTGCGTGTCGATTGCTCCGTCTGGTAGGGAAATTCACCAAGTGAAACATTGTAATGCCCGGTCAGATCAACAAATCGAGAACTGGTTTCCTGGCTCCGCTCGGGGATGGATTCATCAAGAACCGCCCTGCGCACCTTTTGCTGGGTCTCCCTCGCAAGAGAAAACTGATTCAGTGCACCCAATATTTCCGACTTCAGGAGAAGACATTCAGCACGGTTGTCACTTTCCAAGTCGAGTGCCGCATTAACCGACTCGAGAGCACGTTCAAATTCTTCGAAGCGATAAAAAATCTTTCCAAGTGCGTACAAGGCCTGCGAATCACTCGATCCTTCAGCCTCGATTTTCTCCACAATTTTTCCAATGTGATTGACCACAGCCTGGTTCAGAGGCAATCCCTGACTTAGCTTTCGCATGGCGATCTGTGCTACCAGCGATATGTCCTCAGGCTGACGTTCCAACTGTTGCTCAAAGGATTCGACTGTCATTGCTACCAAGAATGGTTGAGCCCGACTGCCACCAATTTTCAAATCCACGTGGTCGATGGGATGTTCCGGGGTCGGATTGTCCCAGGTCGACTGGTGCAGAAGAGCATCACTTTCGACCGCGAAAGGCGTGATATTCGCTGCCCGCCAAACAGTACACTGCGGTGATGGAACATCGTGATCCTGTGTGACATCACTGATACCCACGCCATAGCGAACGATGTGATCATGTACATCGCCGTTTGATAAGTGAATTCGGTAATTCACCACCGGTGTCCCCGGCCTGTCATTACTGAACGTCGCATGCAGGAAATGCAACTGATTGCCTTTGACACCCACCTTGATCCCATCGACCTGCTTCGAGTAAAGATTGTGCATATCAATCTTGTCTCGAGCATTCAGCTGGACGAGTCCACGAATGTCATAAGGTGTCCCGTGAAAAACATGAATACCGGTTTGGAACTCATTCAAGAATGCTCCTGAGTAATTGGGGTACCCTCGAGGTGTGTACCACGATTCTTCAAGACTGGCGTTGTAATGCTCGGAGAGATCAACCAGGTACTTCGACACCCCGTCCTCTTGAGGTGGGATCAGCAGTTTATAGAGCCAATTCCGCCCTTCAAATTCCCCCATGTTGGCGTAGACGTCTTCGATAAATTGATCCCATAACAATTGCTCATCTTTATTCAGGACAACAGCGAAAGGCGATTCCCCTGCTTGCCGCTGCAGCGACTTGGCAGCCTCCTCCACGCGTCCGAGTTTCCACAAGGCCCGGCCATGCAGCAATCGATAGCCCACACTTGCTGGATAATCCTTGCAAAGCCCTTCGATCAGCTTCAAGGCCTCTTCGAACTTGCCAATCTGAAAAAGAACTTCTGCTCGTCGATAAGCAAGTTGAGGATTATCCGGGTCGACTTCGAGAGCCCGCTTTGACAACGCATCCACCGAGTCTTTTGTTTTCCCAGTCTGCCCTTGCGTCAGGAATGAGCGTCGCAAGGCCTCCAAGGAGGAGCGATCTGCATCATCTGCTGAAGCATCATCATCCTTTGATTCAAGAGAGATTGCAGCTAGAAACGGAGTCGAATGTGTGTTGGTTGACTCAAAGGAGATCGAACGAATTTCAACATCAGGCCGCGGGTTCTCCCATACACTATGCGATAGTGTTTTGCGCTGGCTGTAAAGTCCCTCGGACCAGCCAACTCGAGCTCGAGTCGGTTTCACATGACGATTAAATACCCACGGAATGACGTCCTGTCCGAAGCGAATTGGGAACCGAACCTGCTCGTCATCGGCATAATGCAGCGTGTAGTAACCAACGACCTGACCTTTCGGGATTCGGAGCTGGATATTGGCTACAACGTTATGCAGAAAATGCACATAGTCTGCTGACTGATTGACAGGGATATCACTAACCCTTGTAGGAATCGGTACGGCGAACTCCTTATTGGCAACAAAGCCACCGCCAAGCCGCACGAGACCGCGCACATCAAAAAGAACATCATCGATCGGGACCAGACCGATTGGCAAACGCTTCCACGTGTAGAGACTACTGTTCTTTTCCGTCCGAGGCCGGTAAGGCATCTGCACCAGTGTATTGTTGTATTTGGACCCCAGATCGATTTGATCCGCTGTCGCTTGGGCTGACCTCGGCGGTATGCCGAGACGAAGCATGTAGTGGTGAGCTTCATCGAATCGCTGCTGCTGAACGAGCTCGTCGCATCGCTCGTTGAGCAAGCGACCATATTGGTGCCAATCAACCGCCCCATCTTCAAGATGCTGCAACGACTTCGCAATGGCCTCCTCAAGTTCTTCTTCACGGTCGGCAGACGCCAGCACCTGCGAACGCAAACGCCAAACGGCTGCATCATCCGGCCCCAACTGGCAGGCATAGCGAGTCAACCAATCTGCCTCAAGCCGGCGACGCTCAAGCGTATCCCCGGTCTGGAATAATCGGGTGGCTCCCGCGACAGCCAGAATATATGGTTTGAACTTTTTTCGTGAAAGAATCTGTCGTAGCGTTCCCACCAAAAAAGGCGCCTGATTCTCCCAATCCAACACATGCCGATTGTCAGGCAACAGGCTGATCGATTTTGTAAAAGCATTGTAGGCCTCTTCGGTCTGCCCTTGCTGGTGCAAGTCGAAAGCATTGACGTACCAGCCGATGGGAGCTTCGGGATCCAGCTCCAACGCCTTGCGGACCGAATCGCTTGCAGATTGACCAAGAACCTGTTCCACCGCCCCTTTCAATGCCCAAGCTTCTCCGACTTCCGGAGAAAGCTCTGTGCCCTGTTCACAGTACCAGATTGCAGTCTGGTCCCACTGCGATTGAGCATGTGCATCCAGCTTCGCACGAACGGGTGAGACAGAGAGTAAATAACCAATCCGGCAGGATATCAAACCATTATTTGGATCCAACAGGAACGCTTCATACTGCTCACCTAGTGAGGAGCCTCGAGACTTGACGTCTACATAGTCCCGAGTGGAAAGATCGACCGACAAATCGGCCTGACGCTCGAGTGGATCACTGAAAAACCACCGCGCCCAACGCGTGTATCCGTCCTGTGCATCCGAGGATTCGATGGAAGACTCAAGGTCCGCCAATCCCCCGGATACCGCTTCTACAGCGCCGCTCTCGTTGATACGTTTTTTCGCAACACGCTCAGCAAGCTCAGGTAACCAGTCTGGAATGGGATCATTGATCGGTGGCAATTCATAAACTTGCACCGCTCCATCTTCGCCACAAGTCAGCAGTCGGCGACTATCCGAACTGAAGGTCAATGACCATATTCGCTCTGAGTGCTGACGAGCACGGAACAGCCGTTTTCCGGTTGAGACCTCCCAAACAATCATCAATCCGTTCACTGTACCAGCAGCGATGAAACGACCATCCGGGCTGAACTTCATCGCGCCCGAATAAACCTGCCCCTCACATTCAAGCGCTTCAACTGGTCTTTCACCTGTACGCCAGTTCCAAAGGTCGATCTGTCCGATCTCCCATTCAGCATTCTTGGCATTACACACCGCCACAAGATCGCCACCGGGGTGAAAAATGGTCGCCAGGTTGCTCTCACGACTTGGAGCTTTCCATTCCACTTCACCAGTCTCAATATTCCACACTCGCAAAAAATCGCCGAATCCGGAAGTTGCCACATGCACACCATCAGGACTCACCCCAAAGGCGATCCCCGTACTGAGCCTTTCTCCGACTTGAGTGATTTCACCTGTCTCGCTGTCAAGCAGACGCAGGATGCCATCGCCACCACCAAAGACAACCTGCTCACCATTCACAGAGAAACGCGCATCACCATCCAAGTTGATCGGTTCGAACACAGGAAACCCTGACTCAGTATCCCAAACACCGACTTTCCCTTCGACCGTCTCAATAAGCAAACGTTTCCCTGAAGAATCGAACTCAATGAATTCAGGGTTGCCGCCAGCAACAATCTCATATCCCAGAGCATCTTCCGAATCGAGATCCCAGATACGAACAACACCATCAGATGAGGCTGTTACCAACCGATCTCCACGAGGATTGAAGATCGCACTATTAATCCCATCGCCGTGCCGGAATGTTCTCTCCGTTTTACCATCAGCAACATTCCAGATTTTGGCTTTCGTATCACGAGCGTCACCACCGGCAACAATCTGAGTGCCATCCGGATTGAAACTTGCTTGGTAAACCGATCCATCAAATTGCTGAGGCAGCCTCCGTGCCAAACGAGGTCGAGCCGACCATCGGTTGAGCAGCCCAAACTCCAACTTGGTGACGCCTTGAGCGGTCAACTCGGTTCGTTCACCTGACACAAACTGTGTTCGATCTCGCAACTGCACGAATTTTGATACAAAGCCACCGGTAACACTCGGAAGAGGAAGCAACAACTGCTGCCCGGTGCGTGTGCTGAAAACACGCATGGACAGATCACCTACATTGAAAGTAACTACCTTTTGTCCATCCGCCGTGATCGAAAAAGATGGCTCAAACGGATGTTCAATGGGTCGAGTGACCTGTAGTCCAGAAAACACATCCCAGATACGAAGCGTACGGTCCTTGTGTGTTGTGATCAGTCGACTACCGTCGGGGGTAAACCTGGCCACTGTGACGAGTGAATCATCAAAATCAAAGCGATGTATTTCTTTTCCACTTTCAAGATCACAGACGCGAAACTGGCGTCCCTTCTGGCTTGCGATACCAACAATCCACCGTTCGAGCAAATTCTCCTGATCCTTGTAACCCAGAAATCGAATCGAATCGAGTGACTCCTTCGATTGAACACCGAAATCATCTTCAGTGATTTCGCTGACAATCTCCCCCGACTCAAGATCAAGAACACGAATCATTCCTTGCTCAATTGTGCGACCGGCAATCATCAACAGCGGTTTCACAGGATGAAATGCTACTCTCCGAATCGGAAATTCAAACGTCTTCCGATTAAATGTCGGCTGAGTCCCGGAGTCGATGGAGCTTGGATCAAGGTCTGCCCAAGCCAAGGTCTGTTCAATTCCAGAGGAGACAAATAGCCAACGCGAATCGGGACTCATACCACAGTCGCTGATTCCCATTCCATGTTTGAAATCACTAACAACCGGTTTCCCGTCGGATGCCCGCCACACACTGATGGTCTGATCAGCGTAGGCAGCGAAGACGTGCTGATGATCGGGACTCGGACCTGCAGCACCGTCGACCAGTGGCGACTCAGAACCTCGCTTCAAAGCAATTGCTTCTCCGGTTTTCCCATCCCACATTAGCAACTGCCTGGTCGGCACATCATCCAAGAGCACACGAACCTCATTGGGTACTCGAGAAAGCACACCGTAAGGTCGATTGAATCGGTTGCTCACTTGCATGACAGGCGTCACAGCTTCACCACTCTCTGTGCTGAGCCCGACAATACTTCCACCTTGATCCGGCAAGGACACGAAAAGCAGATCACCAGATTCCGTGAAGTTTGGCCAATCTGCTCGGGCGCCACCGTTGATAGGTGCAATCTTCTCCCCAGAACTGGCATCCCAAATGAAACCAACCAATTCATCACTGAGTGACCAAAGCAGACGTTTGCCTTTATCTGCACCCCAGTAACGGAAAGGCTGATCCTGTTCGAGTGTCTTAGCGTCTTCGATAGGAAAGTTTTTGCTTGAAAGCAGGGAGACGATTTGAGCAGCAGACTGCCAGTAAGTTGGCTTTGTTCTCAAGGATCGCGCAAAGTACGCCAGTGCGAGATCATTTTTCTCGCTTGCGAGTTGCTCATGCGCGGTGACGAACTGAGAACGCGTAAGTGTCTCATTCAATTGCCGTGCCGCATCTTCAGCCTGCCGCTGTGCCGATTCAGCCAGGCTTTGTGATTTCACTGCGTTTGCGGCATTCTCTTCCGCGTTCAACTTTGCTTTTTCCGCCTCTGCAGCGTTTCTCTCGGCCAGACTCCGCTGAAGGATGGACTCACGCTGAGCACGGACTGCAAATACAAACGCAATCAAAGCAACTACTGCCACCGCCGCCACACCAGTAGACAGAATGCGCAAACGCCTCGCTGCTCGTTGCTGACTTTCTGCACGCTGTGCTTCGGCGGCAGCTAATGCCTGAGCCTGTTCAAGCTCTCGCTTTCTTGCTGCTTCGCGTTCACGTTCTGCCGCAAGTGCAGATTCCTCACTACGCTGCAGAAACGACATCGCCTGGTCAAATCCGGGTGCATAGCGTAGCGCCCATTTTGATGTTGGGGCTTCGTTATCCCGCCAGGCGAGAGCTATCTGCAAGTCCGGATCTCGATACAGGCCGGCCCTGTCCTGACTGTGCAATTCCGCAGTTTCCGTCAAACGACGATAAATCCGCGCGGACTGCGCTTCATCGTCAACCCACTCCTTCAGACGGAACCAGACTCGCATCAAACTTTCGTGCGAGATATCGACCACAGTTTCGGGGGTGAGCGGCACTTCGATGGGTGGCATGAGAAAAGTGACACCAGGATGCCGATAGGCTTCGACAACCTTGACCACCTGCTCAAGCTCCGCACCGGCAATCTGCGTCAACAGGTCCAGACGCGTCGGTCTCCGAATCCCCCGGTTATCAACGCCACGTTCGGTGATCGCCTTAAAAACCGCTTCTGCAACCTTTTGATGTACTTCGTCCAGCCCCGCAAAAACTTCATCAGCGTGCCTCGACAAGGCCTCGTCCATACCACCCACATCGAGATAGTGCTGCAATTCGAGTGCTTCTCCAGCAGCCTCATCAGCGCGCCAGTGATCGAAAGTCCGCATCAGGGCATGCTGAAGAACCGGCAACTGATCCTGCTCGCTCCCCAGACTGTTCAACAATTCCTGCACCAGAGAAAACGAAATTTGTCCACCACCGACCTTGATAGGCCCTTCAATGCATGAGCGAATCTGATCGCGTGTGAGCCGTGGAATCAGATACTCGCCCTCGTTGACAGCTTCGGTAAGTCCACGAAACTCGGTGCAGTCGCCCAAATAGTCCGATCGCATGGTGATGATCACGAAGATCGGTACATCCCGCTGCGCGCCAGCTTCCAGCAACAGGTTTACAAAACTGACAGCCTGTTCCTCATTCGTCGCGCCACTACGTTGAAATCGAAAGATTTCCTCGAACTGGTCAACCAGAATCAGCACATTCGTACCGGGCTCGAAGTCCGACTGGCGAATCGCCTCGACCAGCCCAAGTCCGCTGTGATTGAGCGTGGCCAGCAACTCACCGATCACTTTAGGGTCTTCAGGATCTTCCAACGATGCCTCGGCAACAGCCTCCGCCAGGTGCTGCAGCGGTGCTCCACCGGGTCGCAACACCAACGTTTCCCAATCTGACCCCACTTCCTTCATCATGCCGCCTTGCAACTCAGGCAGCAAACCAGCGCGGACGAGCGACGACTTGCCGCTACCGGAAGTTCCAGTCACCGCCAGAAACCGCTGTTTGCGCAGCAGTGTTACCAGTTCAGCTACCTGCTGTTCACGTCCAAAGAACAGGTAGTCCTCTTCTTGGTTGAAGGGCCTCAAACCCGGAAACGGATTGAAAATATTCGACTTCTGGTCAGGCATAAAATCATATACGTCAGCGTGATAACCAACGTCCACTGTGCTTGCTATTTACGATGGTCGACTGGACTTGATTGCATCCACAAATTCCTCCAACACAGATCCATCAAACGGTTCAGATCCCTGAATTATCTGCGCAGTATGACTGCGGAACCGTTCTTTCCGGCGATCAATCGGTGGTGCGATATAGACGGCCTGCAGCGAAATATCACTTGTACGTCCATACCCACGTGCCTTCATCAGATTTCGCACCTTGATGTCGACCCATGAGTGGCGTGCTGCCCCATAGTAAATCAGAACAGCATCCGCATCGACCAGGTTTTCGCGGTGTGCTTCAGCAGCCTCTTCTTCCTCCGCTCCAAACGCGGGCAAGGAGATTTCCAGCCCTTGATCGAACAGAAAGTCTTCCAAAACCTCAACCGATTCCTCATCACGCTCATCGCAGATGAGATAGACCCGCAAAGGATGCTCACCGGCCTCGAATGTCGGGGCGGCAGTGACCTTGGGATCTTTGGGCTTCAAACGGTCAAGTACGTATTCCTTCAATCCCGATAATTGACCCTGGATAATTTCAGCGCCCGCGTAGAGGTCTGGGGTAGTTTTCAGACCCTGCAGAAAATCCTGCTGTCTGTCATCTACTATCTCCATGTCACGCGGAATCCAGACGACGCGGTCCAGATCACCGGCTTGCGTTTTTTCTGCGGCGAGCCGATTTTGAATCGCCACCAAAGACTCGCTCTCGCCCTCAGGAACGATTCCATATGACTTGCCCACTGGATGAATTGACAATGAACTCTCGCTCAAAAAGTCCGTCACCTGCGGCAACAACTCATCACCCACCATCGAAAGTGGCTGCGAAGGAACAACCTTGTGACCACGTCCGATCAATTCGCGACGAATTTTTTCTGCTTCGCCAGCCAGATCTGATGTTGTCTGCGCCAGATAGATCGTTTTGGTGTCACCATCCGTAGCGACCGACTTGGTTAACGCTCCAGACCTCTGCTTCAACGTCTTGATAACCGGCCACAATTCCTGACAGACGTCGTATACCCGCGAATAATACTTCTGGTTCGCTTCCGCACCAAATCGCTCATCGAACTCACTGATCCTGCTTGAATCAGGATCTTCCTCGAAGAATGAATAATCCATCAAACCGCTCAACCGCGTTCGTAATGATAACGGCATTTCGGATTCAGCCACCGGAGTCTTGACGACCTTCAAAAACCGGCTGCGAGAATCCACCACGGGACCACCGGAACTGACTGACTGCGAGGCAAAGTGCTCCATGAACTGATGAGCGGGTATCGTTTGCAGGAAGGCCGGTGACAGAACACAGACGACCGCCTCCAACTTTTCCAAGGCCGGCAGGATTACATCCCAAGCCTCGTCACTCGTCGGTAAATCAGTCAGTTTTGTAACTCGCAACTTCTGGCCCGAGAGCTGTTGCAAACGAACTTGCATATGTTCCGTCAACTTGGTCACCCAACCATCCACTCCAGGTGTGATTGGATGATCATCAACCTCCGCCGCAAGAATCACCACGTCGCTATCACGAATTGCATCGGCTGAAGATGAAACAGAAGTCCCATCAGCCGCCGCCTCCATGGTCTGATCCAGACCAGCGTTTGGTGTCGGCGGAGTCAAGGCAGGTATCCCTGCCGGCAAAGCACCAGTCTGTAGTGGCTGCAAATCCTGCAGAAATGCTGCAGGGTCTGGATACCGATCATCGGGGTTCTTGGCCAGACATTTCTGCAATAGCACATCAATGTCCGAAGCACCTTCCAAACCTTGCTCTGCCAAGGGTGGCACTTGATGATTCAGGATACGATCAAAAACATCGCCCAGCGATGCACCTGAGAAAGGTGCTGCACCAGTCAGCATCTCGTATAACACAATCCCGAGGCTGAACAAGTCAGACCGGTGATCTACCGACTGTCCGCGCACCTGCTCAGGGCTCATGTACTTGGGCGTCCCCAAAACTGAACCAGCAGCAGTCATGGAAGTATCAGCTGCTACTGGTTTCGCCAAGCCGAAATCGGTCAACTTGGGGACACCGTCCCGCGTCAACAGAACATTTGCAGGTTTGATATCCCTGTGAATGATGTTGGCATTGTGTGCTGCAACCAGAGCCGAGCAGAGCTGCACCGTTAACGCAATGGACTCAGCCCTGCCAATCCTTCCTGCTGCACAACGATCTGCCAAAGAACCTCCCTCAACGTATTCCATGATCAGATACGGACCATCTTTGGTCTGACCGTAATCATAGATCTGAACGATACTCGGGTGATTGAGCGCCGCGATCGACTTTGCTTCGGTAAGAAAACGTTGAACCGAAGTTGCATTGGAAACCTCCGATCCCAGCATCCGCTTCACGGCTACTTTCCGTTCCAGCCGGGTATCAGTTGCCAGCAGCACCTCTCCCATGGCTCCTTTGCCAAGAATCTTTCCCAACTTCCAGCGAGATTCGAGATCAACGACTTCCATCGTTTCATCGAATTGTGGAGTTTCTTCGGACATGATAGGAACTGGGAGAGACTTGGAGCAGCGAGGAAGCACTCACTTCGGTACATCATGTCAAAGTGATACGGAGAGAGAATAGCTGGCGCCGATAGAACCCACAAGTTTAGTACCTGATCCCTGCGTTAACTCTTCAAAATCAACTACCTTGCCACAAAGAAATCCCCTCTTTTGGGGAGTCGCAGCAGGTCACAAGA
This sequence comes from Planctomycetota bacterium, assembly GCA_029977825.1. Lineage (GTDB taxonomy): Bacteria > Planctomycetota > Planctomycetia > Pirellulales > Pirellulaceae > Rubripirellula. The sequence goes on from JAPOKD010000057.1 coordinate 12,102, forward strand.
AACAGACTTTACTGATAAGCGAAAACCGAACGGTGGCTTACAGGGACAATCGATGCTGATTGCTACTGTGTTCACTCGGCCCGGGCTGGCTGATCGAGAATCGAATCCCACTGGGCATTAACCCACATCGCCAACCCTCAGCGACCCACAACCCTCAGCGACCCACAACCCTCAGCGACCCACAACCCTCAGCGACCCACAACCCTGAGAAATTCACGCCTCATCGATCGCCTTTCGTGCCCGACAACTTTACATGACTGATGGTTTGAGCAGCCTGCAAGTGACGGAAACTGACAGTGTTTCCAAAATTTCTTTCTCATGTATGCGTCGCAGAAAATAATGTTTCGCATCTTCCAAACTCTGCACTTTCCAGACACATGGGCCTACTTTCCTGGCAGACCAGTCCGAAATTCTCGTCCAAGATTCCTGTGATCACTGTTTCACACCGCAGATCCATGATCACCTGCTAAACTGGACATCCGCAAACGACTAGCCTAGCTAATCGCAATCGTCCGTTGCTTGAATTTTGAGAATTGCTGTGTCACCCGGCTTTACTAAAATATTAGTCATCACTCTGATACACACCTGCTTCATCAGCTTGTCTTTTGCTGGCTATCCCCTGCGGCCTGTTCCTTTCAATGCTGTCGAAATCAATAGTGACTTCTGGCGTCCACGCTTGCAAACACAGCGTAAGACACTCGTCCCTTTCGCTTTTGAACGAACGCAACCTGGGGTCGAACACTTGCAGGCTGCTCGCGATTTTCTGGCAGGCGAAAAAACAGAAGGCCACCGAGCACACCGATTCATAGACTCGGATCTCTATAAAGTGATGGAGGGTGCTGCTTACCTGCTTCAATTGAGACAGGATCCTGAACTTGAGTCAAAACTGGATGAATTAGCCGATCTCATCAGCGGAGCACAAGAGGCTGATGGTTACCTTTATCCATCGCACACGACTGGCGTTGGCGAAGAGAAGAACATGATGGGCAACTCGCCCTACACGTTCGTTGTCCACAGTCACGAACTTTATAACGTCGGACATCTGTACGAAGCAGCCATTGCCTATTATCAGGCAACTGGAAACAAAAAGCTGTTGAATGTTGCCGAAAAAAGTGCTCAACACATCAACAAGGTTTTCTTTACAGGCGACCCAAAATACAACAGCGGCAAGCCCGTGCGGCAAGCGCCAGGACATCAGGAACTGGAACTGGCACTGGTCAAGTTGCACCGTGTCACTGGCAAACAGCTCTATCTCGACATGGCCAAAAAATTCCTGGAGATTCGTGGAGTGACTTATGTACCAGATGGCGAAGGTGTCATGTCCCCCACCTACGCACAGCAACATGCACCCGTAAAGAATCAGGATGAAGCCGTTGGACATGCTGTGCGGGCAACTTATTTGTACTCAGCCATGGCTGACGTCGGCACGCTCACCGGTGACACAGAATATGGCAACGCTCTTGACAGGATCTGGGGCAACATCACGAACACCCGAATGCACATTACCGGCGGTTTGGGTGCAGTCCATGGTATCGAAGGCTTCGGACCAAGATATGAATTACCCAATGCTGATGCCTTCAATGAAACGTGCGCAGCGGTAGGCAACGTGCTGTTCAATTATCGGATGTTCCTGCTGCACAAGGATGCACGCTATCTGGATGTTGCAGAGGTTGCCTTACTGAACAACGTGCTGGCTGCGGTCAACCTCGAGGGAAACCGTTTCTTCTATGTCAATCCACTGGAGGCTGACGGGAAATACCCGTTCAACCATGGCACAGCCGGCAGGGCTCCATGGTTTGGGACAGCCTGTTGCCCCTCCAACATGGCACGTTTGCTCCCACAAGTGCCCGGCATGACCTACGCCCACGATGACAACGATGTGTACATCACTTTCTATGCGGAAAGCCAAACTGAAATCATGCTTGATGGTGTAAAAGTAGAACTGCATCAACAAACGGCCTATCCCAATGACGGAGAAATCAGCGTCACGGTAAACCCGGCTGCCAACAAACAGTTTCGCCTGCTGCTGAGAATTCCTACGTGGACCGGTAAACAATTTGTTCCCGGTGAACTGTACCGCTATGCAGACTCTGAAACAGAAAAGATCAGCGTCAGCGTGAATGGAAAACCGGTACCGCTCGAAAAGAACAAGGGCTTCATTGCCATTGAGCGAAATTGGGCCAGTGGTGACAAAGTCAATCTGTCACTCCCCATGCCGCTCCGAATCAATGAGTGCCATCCCTCAGTCAAAGCCAACAAGAATCGAATCGCATTCACACGCGGGCCGTTTGTGCTGTGCGCCGAGGGTGTCGACAACGGTGGCGCAACTCAGAGATTCTTCTTCCCAAAAACACCCTCTACTTCAGACGCGACCATCACGACAAAGAAGCTCGAGTCTGGTTCTTTTCTGCAAATTAAAACCAACGCAGAAGCCCTGACCGCAAACAAGTCGACAGAGACATTACCGCTCGTTTTAACACCGTACTATGCCTGGAACAACCGAGGTATCAGTTCCATGACCGTATGGTTCCCTCGCAAGTCGTCGATGGCCGTCTTCGACCCCCATCAATTGCCCAAAGAAAGCCCATTCTCAAAAGTAGTCGCCTCACACACATCGAAGGATGACACGATCACTGCAATCGGTGATCGCAAAGAACCAAAATACTCCAGCGGAAAAAAGGTGCCTCGCTGGACAAGCCGCCCTCAGAAAGACCAGGCACAATGGATCGAAGCCAGATTCCATGGCACAAAAAACCTGCGCAGTGTTGGAGTCTATTGGATGCAGGATCAATTCGATGTGAAATTCCCTGCAGAATGGTCATTGGAAATAGAGCAGGACGGTGAGTGGAAACCATTCAATCTGTACGTCACTGACCGCTACGATACACGAGCAAATCAATACAACGTCGTGCACCCGGCTGCTCCAGTCCGCTGCAACGCGATCCGCGTCCATATGACGCCCAAGCCGGGGTCATGTGTGGGGATACTTGAAATCATGCCAGAATTCGAAACGGAATGAAGTGCTGTTACAAAATTTGCACACCGAATGGGCAGAACGTCCAACTTGGCAAACGATCCAGTAGCCTTTTCACAAGACCATAAGGCACTGGTACGACCGTCCGCCAATCATGCAGAAGCCGTTGTGTTGCCAACTCGCACGCCATGCTCAATATCAATGACCAATTTGATACACTCGGGCGGCACTAGAATAACAACCGAGCAAATCACCATACCGAGAATCAAGGCTACCCAGTAGACCAAGATCAAAAACAC
>JAPOKD010000032.1 GCA_029977825.1 Planctomycetota bacterium
GCAGCGATAACAGGGAAATGTAATACGCAATCAGAGCCGGCGCATTCTTGTATGGGATCAGCCCACCTGTTGCATCACCCTGATTTTGGGTTGGGGGGGTCGGGTGTCCCATAGGACTGCCGGCTTGGGTGGGGTTGCCTGCCTGGTATGGATTCTGGTTCATAGGGTCAACTCACGGAATTCGGGGAAGCGTGTTACAGGTTGGATGTGATTACAATCCGCTGCAAACCCGCGTGGGGTGTCGAGCTTAAGGTTACTCGAGTCTTTTCGCGTCCCTTGTAAGGTTGGATGAAGATATAACGGCTCAGTGTATTACATGAAAATCTCTCTCCGCTCGCCATAGAAAGAATCGCGACAGCGGAAAAGACGAGGGAAATGGTTCATGAGTCCGCTAATTGTAACAGGTCCTACAATGGCGGGGGGTAGCTGGCGGTATCAAGGATGGTGAGGTCTGTCAAAATGCATCTTGATGGTGCCAATGCGGAGATGCACTGGCCGTCAAATGCACCGCGCAACAACACTCATACACTGCCGAAGAGCATCCCGAGCGTTCGGTTGACGAACAAAATGTCTCTTCTATCAGTTGCTAATGGACGCTTCCTATTCAGATACATGATAGGAATACGATTTTACTTAATGCTGGTTTGGGATACTGAGGCGGTTCGGGGTAGCAGCAGTTAGAGCCTGCGGTGCGAAAAGCGCAGTGGCGGATGCGACCGGATGATCTTATTTGTGGGGTTGGGGGTTGGGAGCGCGAAGGCAAGGCCCGTTAGGAAATTTGATCTGGGGGCAACAAACGACGGTCGCTCAAGGTGAATTCCGTTGAGCGGAACCACTGTCCCGCAATCGCTGTTTTGACTGCTTTAGCGCTGCAGTGAGGTTGGGTCGAACATTGCGCGTACTGAAAAAGCAGGGTCCACTTGACCCGAGACTGCCTCATAATCTCCATCGCTACGTTTTTTTAAAAACAGCAGATACTCAGGTGGGCTTGTTTCGGATAAACGCTGTTGGACCGGAACCAAGCTGTTTCGCTCGGTAGGTTTGATGTGACGCACATCCAGTGAAATCGGCGTGGTGAGAAATGTCACGAAAGCTGGGCCATCGTTGATTAGAGTTTTGGGATCGGCCAATTTGTAATGGATAACGTTGAGGGTCTTTGGTGGCGCTCCCTTGACAGTCGATATCACGCGTAGCTGAGTCGAGACACCTGCAAAAAGCCGTTCGTCGAACAGCGTTTCGGTCCATGTTGCGTCGGTGGGCACGGTTTTGATCGCACCGGCGATGATCACGACATCTGCTTCCTCAAATAGACGCTCATAGGACCAATTCTCAATTTGACGAGCAGATGCCGCGCTAGCAAGCAGCAAGTTTGCAACGATGAGGCCACGGATGACAGATTTGCGCATGGGGACATTCCGTTAGGTGGTCATTTGTGTAATGTTTACCGTGCTAACTGATGGGTTAGACACTACGTCAGCGGGCTCTGGATCATCCCATTCAAAATAACATTGGCGATCGGCTCGGGCAAATGTATCACAGCAGAATTGATACGTTCTTTGGCTTGCCGCAGCTGACTTGAAATTGCTTTTGTCCTTCCGGGTCTGTCACACGCTAAGCGGGGGGCAACCTGGTCGGTTCCGGCAAGTTCCCATGGTTATTAAAGCACTCTCTTAGCCAGTCATTCAGAAAGTGCTCTGATGGATCAAGTCGTTGGCGTATGGTGAGAAACTTTTGTAGTTGCGGATAAAGCACGTTGATTTGTGCACCGGACATTCCGAATAATTTGCCCCAATGTGTTCTTGCACCGAAACGTGTTGATAGTTCAGTTGTCAGAATTGGCATCATCTCGAGGAATGGCTCGCGATTTTTTCCGCGATGTAGATTGGTGAGCGTGATGGAGTACCAGGGTTCTTGTGGGTTCGAGGCGTTGTCATTTCTGCAAGCCATGGATATCAGGGTGTCATCGCACAGGATCCTACGAATGCAGATAGGGTAATGGTGGCAGTACTTGCCCTGCAGGTGATCGAATGCAGTAGTTGGACCACTCGGTGCATCATCCTTGGCATTACCGGTCTGTCCGGTCGTCGCATTGCAGCCCAGTTTGGTTAATACTTGGGTCAGGTAAGCAATTGCATCCGCGAGTTTGGACCGCTGTACAAACAGCTCGAGTTCGATGTGGCGGAATAATTCATGCTCCATGACGAGTTGGGTGGATGAATCCGAAACCACTTTCCAATTTTGTATGACAAAGGCTGGTATGACTCTTTTGAGTGCCATGCGGGTGCAGGCGTCTGCGGCCGGTGCACGGGTCAATGCAAGAAGCAGAACGTGCATCAATACATCGAATACCCAGTATCTGTATTGATGATAAAGCCACGCAACACGTGACGACTTGCCTGCAGTCTCGCGACGTTGTTGTGCAAAGAATGTCCACTTCCACGGAACGAGGTAAAATTGCTGCAGGGGGAACTCCTGTTCAGCCGAAAGCACATCCTCAATTTCCTTGTACTGACGGAACTGCTCTTCGACTTTATACTGACCACGGACTTCAATCTTCACACTTAGTATGATCCCCAAACTTCCCAGACTGCATCTGGCGGCCCGCAGTTCATCACCCGAATTCAGTTCGGTGATGACTGGCCGCCCACTGTTGGGATCGTAGACCGCGAGCCGTACTGACCGTACATAGTGAGACAATGAGTGCTTGCCTGAACCATGCGTTCCCGTGGAAACTGCGCCTGCGATTGTCTGTTCAGTAATGAAGCCAAGCGAAGGTAACGTCCATTGTCGGGATGTTCCCAGTTCAGTGATCAGTTGTTTTATTTGGCAACCCGCGCCTACCTCTGCAAAGTTGCCAGCATCGTCAGTGCCTGTACGTACTTCTCGTAGCTTCCTCAGATCCAAAATGACCTGCTGGCAGTCCAGAATGTTGTTCCAGGAATGAAGACGGCCAACGCAGCGAATCACCTTGTCAGAGTGACGCTCCATGATCTCGAGCACCTCAACTTCATTTTCCGGCGTGTAGAAATGACGAGGTTTGAGATCCAGGTTGCGACCAAAGTTCTGGAATTCGGTTTTCTTTGGCATGCGTTTACAGGTCGCGGGGGTGGTTGCATTGCAGCGGCTGGATTTGAGCGTACCACATGTCTGGGCGAGTTTCTTGAAAATCGCTGCCGGGATGTTGAATTTGCGGGAAAGCTGTTCCTGGTTGACTTGCTGTGTAAGTAGATTGCAGGATGGTTACCAAGGTTTTGCTGCTTGTTGAGGTTCGTGTTCAGAGTTCTAATGCTGCGGACATTCAGGTGCAATTCACTGTAGGTGGCCTGAATGTGTTTTTCTGAACCATCTACTTGCCTTAATTGATTGAAGCGCACCATGCCGCGTTGGACCGAATCTTTGGGACGCTCTGTTCTGTCGCTGGCCATTTTGTTTGGGGGCATAGGTGGTTTTCTCATGATGAGTCCGCCGGAAATGAAACCCAGGCAAGAACAGGTTGCCAAACCGGTGCAGGTGAACACGGAGCCGGCGATTCGTCATGAGGAAGGTGTTTCGATTGACGTTGATGGTGTGGTGGTACCGTTTCGTCAAATTGAGTTGGCGACTGAGATTGCAGGAAAGGTGGCTTTTCAAAGTGAATCCTGCCAAACCGGCAGGACAGTGAAACAGGGCGAGTTGCTGCTTCAAATCGAGGCGAATGATTATGAGTTGGAGGTCCGACGGCTTAATGAGGAGTTGTCTCAGGCAGACGCTATGGCGAAGGAACTGGAAGCCGAAATTCAGTCGTCTGTGAATCAAATCATGAATGCGGAGCAACAACTGCAGATTGAGAAAAGACTGCTGGCGCGTAGCAGCGATTTATTGCTGCGTGGAGCGGCGTCAGCCTCGGAAGTTGACTCGGCGCGGAGGTCTGAGCTGGCAACGCAAACATCCTTGCAGACACTGGTTGATGAGAAAAATGTTTTAACGCAACGCAGAATTCGCATGGAAGCCGCAAAATCGCTAGTGCAGGCCAACTTGGAAAAAGCAGAGTTGAGTTTGGAGCGTACAAATATCAAGGCACCCTTTGATGCTGTTGTTGTTGAACATAATGTGGAGAAAGACAGCTACGTCCAGCCGGGAAATATCATCTGTGTGCTACAGGAAACCACGTCTCTCGATGTGGCATGTAAACTTCAAATGGAAGAAATGAACTGGTTGTGGCAGGGAGCGGACCAGATAGGGGATCAGCAGGCACATGACTTCCCCAAGACACCTGCCACTGTGATTTATGAATTGGGGGGCAACCAATTTATCTGGGAGGGCATTGTTGACCGCTACGACGGCGCGGGCGTCGATAGTCAAACCCGTATGATTTCGTGTCGGGTTCATGTTCCACAGCCTACCGCAGTTCGCAGGCTGGCCATCGAAGGAAAAGTGGGCACGGCCTTGGAAAACAGCCCTGAGGCAAAGGGGGATTTGCCCGAGGGAAGTACCTCGCGCAATGCGTCTTCCGCAACAGGAATGGGGCTACCGACTTTGATGACCGGCATGTTCGTCAAGGTGCATGTGATTACCCAGCCGAAGATTGAGTTGGTGCGGGTACCTCAGGAGGCAGTTCAGCCAGAACAGACAGTCTGGGTCGTTGAGAATGGGGTGTTAGTGCAGAAACCGGTGACAGTTGCCTTCTCAACTGATGACTACTCCGTCGTGTTGGGGGAACCGGGAGGGGTCACAGTAGGAGACTCCATCATTGTTTCACCAATAGCGCAACCATCGGTTGGGATGAGGGTGGTGCCAATCGATGATGGGAGAAAGAAATCTGTTGGGGAAGGCTCGACAGTCGCTCCAGAAACGGAACGTACCAAGCAGGTTCGGGGTGATTCATGATTAGGCACATTGTTGGTACTGCCATTCGTAATCATTCGGCGCTGAACCTGTGCATGGTGGCAATCATGCTGGTGGGGGCCATGTGTCTTAATTTAATGCATCGTGAATCGTTCCCAGAGTTTGAGTTGGATCGAATCATGGTCATGGTCCCTTATCCGGGGGCGGCACCTCAAGAGACCGAAGAGGGCATCGGGCAAAAGATTGAAGAGGCGGTGCGATCGATTGAAGGAATTAAAAAGGTCACCACGGTAGCGCAGGAGGGAGCCTGCACCGTACTTCTGGAACTGATTCCGGGGGGGCGGTCACCTGATCGCGTGCTTGATGAGGTGCGGTCTGGGGTCGAGAGAATCCCGAGTTTCCCGTTGGAGGCGGAAGATCCTCAGGTAACTTTGGTAACGAATCGGAGGCCTTCCATCCGAGTCGGCTTGATTGCGCCGGATTCGGCTCTTCGTTTGCCCAGCGGTGCTTTGACGACCAACGCGGAGCTGGAATTAAGGGAGGTTGCGGAGCGTGTCCGTGACGACCTGCTTGCGTTGCCAGCGGTCGCACAGGTTGATTATCTGGCGGCCAGGGATTACCAGATTGACATTGAAATCCCGGAAGAAGCACTGCGTTCCCATGGCCTTACTTTGAAACAGGCTGCTGACATCATACGCAGGGAGAATCGGGAATTGCCCGCGGGTGCGATCCGTAGCCAGTCTCAGGAGGTCCTGCTGCGGGGCAATAACCGAAGGACCAGAGGAAAGGAAATTTCCGAGCTGCCACTCGTCACGGAGCCTGGTGGCGCTGTTTTGACGGTGGCGGATTTGGGCAGCGTCCGTGACGAGTTTGCAGATACGACAGCGCTGAACGTGATCAATGGGAAGCCAGCACTTGCACTTTCCGTTATCCGAAGCACAACTCAGGATCTGTTTGTCATGATTGACGGGGTTCAGTCGTACGTCAAGACAGCAAGTATTCCTGCCGGGTACGAGTTGATGACATGGAGTGACGAGTCGGTGGAGGTGCGAGGGCGACTTGACTTGCTGTTGGAAAATGGAGCTCAGGGACTGCTGATCGTGTTCATTCTGCTGCTCATGTTCCTTGATCCAAGGTTGGCCTTCTGGGTTGCCGTTGGCATCCCGTTTGCAATTCTCGCGTCCGGGATTTTTCTGTATCTCACAGGTCAGACTTTGAATCTCATCTCCATGTTTGCCTTTGTGATGGCACTGGGAATCGTCGTCGATGACGCCATTGTTGTGGGGGAGAATGTGTATTCCCATCGACAGATGGGGAAATCGATGCAACAAGCGGCCATTGATGGCACTGCTGAAGTGATTCCGTCGGTCACCACTGCTGTGCTTACGACCGTTGTCATGTTTGCACCTCTGTTGTTCGTCAGTGGGACAATGGGCAAGTTTACTGCGGTGATGCCCGCGGCGATCATTGCTATTTTATTGGTGTCTTTGGTCGAGTGTCTAACAATTCTGCCTTGCCACCTGGCACACCGGAATGTGCGATTCTTTCAGCTGATCTCGGTGGTGTTCTATGTATTTCGACCGCTGCTGTGGCTCGCAGGAAAATTGAATCGAGTGTCGACTGGTTTGCTGCAGCGGTTCATGCAGGAAGTTTACACGCCCAGTCTGGCTTGGTGTTTGCGGAATCGTTCAGTTGCGATTGCGATCAGTTTTGCGGCTCTGTTTCTCACGGCGGGCCTGTACCGCTCGGGGTTAATACAACTCAGCTTTTTCCCAAGGGTTGATGGTAACACCCTCAACGCGGCAATCACGTTTCCGGATGGCACACCAGAGAGCGTCACAATCAAGGCGACGCGACAGATCGAGGAAGCGTTTTGGGAGGTGGCTGACGAGTTTCAGAAACGTGGACAGCCGATCGCCAAAACCTCTTTCAGGGTGGTGGGTGCGAGTGTTTCGGGTGGTGGGCCTGGCGGCTCACCCATGCCCTCGTCAGGCGGTAGCCATAAAGGCAGCGTGGAAGTTGAGTTGATCAATTCAGAAAGCAGGGGCGTGCACAGCCGAGCGATTGTTGCGAAATGGCGGGAACGAATTCCAGAAATAGCGGGAACAGAGGAATTGACGCTTGGAACGCGTTCGTTTGGGCCCGGGGGTACGCCAATCGAGTTCAAAGTGCTGGGGGCATCGGAAAAGGTTGCAAATCTTGAGAAGGCGGTTGAAGAGTGCAAGGTACAGCTTGCCAGTTACAACGGGGTCTATGACATCAAGGATGATTCCGTTCCCGGTAAGCTTGAATACCGGTTCAGGATCAAGCCAGAAGCATTTGGAATGGGCGTTCGGACTGCGGATCTGGCTGAGACCGTGCGCGCGGCGTATTACGGCGAAGAGGTGATGCGAGTGCAACGAGGCCGACATGAAGTGAAAATCATGGTGACCTATCCACGAGCCGATCGAAGATCGCTGGCAAATTTTGATGAGGTTCGTGTGCGGTTGAGTGACGGACTGGAACGACCAATCACGGAACTGGCTGAAATTGATGTGGTCAGGGCGTACTCTGAATTGAACCGGATCGATCAGGCACGCTCCATCACTGTCTCGAGTAATCTTGACGAAGAGATGGGGAATGCGGAAGAAATAGTGGCCGACTTGCAGGCCAACTTCCTGCCAGGCCTGCTGATGCGGTATCCGTCGTTGAGGATTCGCTGGGAAGGCCAGCAGGAGCGGCGGGCTGAATCATTCGGGAGTCTTTTCTCAGGGTTCTTTGCTGCTCTACTGGCGATGTTTGTGCTGTTGGCTGTCGAATTTAAATCCGCAGTGCAACCGCTGCTGGTCATGTTGATCATACCCTTCGGGGCCTTGGGGGCGGTGATCGGGCATGTGATCATGGGACTGCCGCTTACCCTGTTCAGTTTTTATGGGATCATTGCGTTAACTGGAATTGTGGTAAACGACTCGATTGTCTTGATCGATTTCATCAATTCGCGCGTCAGGGCCGGGATGCCTATCAACCAAGCGTTGGCAGAGTCCGGGTTGCGTCGATTCCGCCCCGTTCTCTTGACGACTATCACAACGATCGGGGGACTATTCCCGATTCTGCTCGAAACCTCGATTCAGGCTCAAATCCTGATTCCAATGGCGACCAGCATCGCCTTTGGCGAATTGTTTGCAACCCTGATTGTTCTTTATCTGGTTCCGGTGACTTATTCGTTGTATTGGAGCGCTGGGGGACGTTTCACCACGACGGATTCGGAAGACCACGGAACAGAATCTGAGAACCAGCAAATTGAGGCGGCGATGAATGGACTGGGGGCCGGAGCAGTGAAGATAAGTGCATCGTGAAAACGCAGAAAACCGGTCCAAGCTGGTTCAGGTGTTGAGGGTGCAACCGGGTTCTGGAGCATCCACTGATTATTTTCCTGCCGCTCGCCAATCGCGATAGACCTCACTGTTGCGGCGAAACTGCTCGCGATGCTCGGCATTTTTCGTGGAACGCAACTGGTCCTGAATCTCCAAAGCATAAACTTCGTCGCTCTCTGGTCCGGGGTCCTTTGTTTCCAGTATCCACTTTTTTAATGCTTCTCGGTGGCGTTTTAACTGAGTCTGGTACTGTGGCTGCTCCGCAAGATTGGTGATCTGCCAAACATCCTGTGAATAAAGGTAGAGCTCTTCTGGCGGCCGTTGTGGTGCAAAGAGAATCCGTTTCGCGAGTGGGTTTAGTCTGCCAGCTGCATGAAGTTGACGCAGGCGTTGAATGATTAGCTTGCTATCTTTGTAGTTGCTGGGCATCAGGTGCGGACGGGATGGATAAAAATTGCGAATGTAGAGAAAATTTTGGCTACGAACGGATCGTATGCGATCGTCAGCTTCCCCGCAGCGATCGCGTGCGGCGAACACAAATTCCCGGTTTTGGTATTCGCTTGATAAAAGATCCCGTCCTTGCATCGTGGCTGGGAGTTGGATTCCTGCAGCAGCAAGTGAAAGGGCCGGGATATCGATGTGTTCAACAAGATCATCACGGCTTTTACCAGTTGGAATGCCAGGCCCTGAAAGGATTAGGGGAATGTGAGTCCCCTCATCGTAGAGGAATTGTTTTCCGCGGGCGTGACTTATGCCATGATCAGTGAAGAATACGATCAAAGTGTCGTTGAACAGGCCTTCATCTTTGAGTCTTTCAATCACCCTGCCAACATGCCAATCCGTGATTCGGACGCTGTCCAAATAAGTTGCCCAGTCTCTCCGCATGATGGGATCGTCGGGATAGTAAGGCGGCAAGCTGATGTCAGCTGGTTTGGTGGTTGGTCCGATGGTTTCCCTGACCTGTTTTTCGAATTTGGCATACGAACTTTCAGAAGCTCCTCGGAGCTTCCCGCCGTGCAACTGAATCTGCATGAAAAATGGCTGATCGGATTGACGACCCGACCAGTCATTTCCATCAAAGATGCCCCGGTCCCACGTAAAGTTGTAATCCGTCTTGCCGAGAGCGTTCGCGCGACTCTTTGGAGGCGTCTGACTTCGGAAATCGAGGTCCTTCAAGCCACTTCCCATGCAAGTGTAATATCCTGCCTGTTGGAATAATGCTGGGACAGGATGTACTTCCGGTGGCAGCATGATGCGATTTGCGTTGCGACCACTTCGATGATGGTGGGCGCCGATGGTTGTTTGGTACATCCCGGTGATGAGGGCCGACCGGAAGGTCGAACAAACGGGCGAGGTTGCATAAGCATGGTTGAACTGCAAGCCAGTTCGGGCCAAAGAATCGATATTTGGGGTCGCGATTGTGGTTTCGTCGTAGCATGAGAGATTTGCTGACATGTCATCTACCACAATCCATAGAATGTGCGGACGACTTGCATCGGCTGGTAGCGTGAAGCCACCAAGGACCGCTAGCACTGCAATGATCAGCGTGCGGATTGGCCACCATTGGTTACCTTGACATAAAGTTGTGCATTTCTGTTTCATCGATCTTCAATGGGGTCGCTGGTGGAATGGAATTGTGGTGCCTGTGTGTCGCTGTGAATGTTCTCGCCTGTCCTTTTGGGAAACCTGGTCGTGGTAAACAACGTAAGACTTTGTGTCAATCGCACGGTTTGTTGCCCCCGAGCTAGTGCAAAGGTGTTGCACGATAGTTATCTTTCTAGACAGGAAACGCTTTCCTGGATGCTTCTGTGCACAGCTTGCAGCTTTCCAGACCGCTTTTAAATGGATTCTATAAATGTACTTTTTCCGCTGGAGTGTCTCAGCGTTCTTGACCCTCATGATAGTTGAGTCCGTGTGCTATGGGCAGGACGATAAGGCTTGGGATAATACCACCGCCAGCAAGACGTGTAACGCCCTTCGTGTTACTTCTAGAAGTCTTTTGACAGAAGTCGCAGATTGCATGCGGGATGCACCGCAAGAGACCTTTCCGGGTATCACGGCTTTTCTAAAGGACTTCGACCGAGCTTTTGCAGCGTTAGATGAGAGTCAGCCAGCAAGTAGTTGGCCGTTGTTGAATGTTGACACCATTGCTGTTGAGAATACCAATTATTGGAAAGCATTTTATGAGGTACGCCCGGCTGATCCTTTGCTGATGTTGTTCCACGGCGCACTTTATGGATGCAATGGCCAAGCAAGTCGAACTTATTATACGGAACAGATCGCCGTCCATACGCCGCTCAAGTCAGAATTGGGGTATGAAATGTTTTTATTGCTGAGTTCTGGGCGCGAGCTAGTGTCTGTTGGAGACGCAGGGGTTTTGGTTGGGGTGGAACTTATGAAGCAGGGGCAATGGCAGCGTTCAGTGGAGGTTTACAATGATGTTGTTAAAACCATTCCCAAGCAGTCTTTGGCTTTATTCGAATTAGCGCAGGCGACCTTGTCAGCTCCGGCGAGTGCTGACAAACTTGATAGAACTAAACTCCTGCAGGAGTCACGTCGCCAGGATCCGTTTAGGGTACAGGCGTATCAGGGCGATTTTTCGGGAACGGCATTTCGAGAGTTGATGGCGTTGCGGCGTAGCGCTTTACCAGCGTGGCGGACGTTCCAGAATGCAGGTAACGAAAAGCCTTATCCGGGCAGCAAACTCGAGGGTCTATCGGTCTCGTTGCAATCTGCCGGTTTGCATGAAATGGCTTTGCTAACGCGTCAAATTCTTGTGGCACGTCGTGCAAGCTCGTATAGTGATGCCGATTTGAAGTTCGTCAAAAAGAGCTTGGCGTCGCTATGCCCTAAAGGAGATTTTAACGACACGTTAAATCGGTTGCGTGATCTGGTCGCGCCGTTCTCGCTCACGAGCCAGGAGCGGAAAAACTGAGCCATACGGTATATGGGACTGGAGCATCTTGTAGTTGATTAGGCTTTGGGTTGCTCGCGGGGGCGGGTGATCTTGCGTTCACGGCGGTATTCTGTGGGGGTGATGCCAAGTTCTCTGCGGAATATTTCGCACATTCGATTTCCGGTTTTGAAACCGACATCTCGTGCGATTTGTTCTATCCGGCGATCGCTTTGGACAAGTTCACGCTTTGCCCGCTCGATGCGAACACGTCTGATCTCTGTTGCGATTGGACTATCAAGGAACCTCCGAAAACGCATTTGCAAGGTCCGGGTCTCCGCGTTCACCGCGCGCGAGACGTCGTGCTGTCCAATGTGTCGGTGGCTGTTCCGGGAGATATAGTCGAGCGCATCAGCGACCAGTGGATCCTGGACTGCATGGAAATCGGTCGATTCTCGGACAACCAAGCCAGATGGTGAAAGGTAAATCGGGTTTTTAGGTACGGTGCCGCCGTTCATCAGGTGTTGCAGTAACTTCGCGCACTCGTAACCAACGCGCTCATAGCCGAACTCCATGCTTGTAATAGAAGGACTGGGGTTTTCACAAAGGTTCTCTTCATTTTGTCCGGCGATGATCGCAACGTCCTGTGGAACCCGCCAGCCGCGCTCATGACACAATTGCACGACGAGTCGGCCAAGGTTCTCGCCACCGACCATAACGCCAATCGGGAGCTTCCAGCTTTCCATCCATGCCTCGACCAATTGTTTGGTCCGCCGCCAATGGTCCAGAGTGCGAGAGAGACTTTGGGGCGAGTTGGCAACGGTACAACGATAACCTCGTTTTTCGATCAGGGTGCGGAACTGGGCTAGTTCCATCTGCTCTCCGCGATTCTTGTAGGCCGTGATGGCGGCGAAGTTGGACAGCCCACGCGAAAGAAAATGTTCGGCCTTGAGTTGGCCACTGGCCTCAAAATCCGGAAAGACACCAGGCAGTTTGTGCCAGGCGGGGGAACTGGCCCACATATTTACCACGGGGATTCCGAGACGGTTGGCTCGGTCGGCAAGCTCATGGTTTGCTCTGGCAATGACACCATCATACGGCGCAACCTTCCCGCGTCTCAGTGGCAGGGTGTCATGTGCAAACTCGTCAATGATGGAATGCCAGCCGTGTTCCTTGGCGAATTGTTGTGTTCCCGCGAAAGTACTTGCATGGCGTTTGTAAGGCCACTGCAGGTCCAGCATGATTGCAACGCGTTTTGGGGGGGCAGCCATTCTTAAGGTACCCGATGGAATCGGTGAGAAGCGGATTTGCGAAAACTGCACAGAGGCCCGGTTGTTTCCTGACTGGAGCGAGGTTTTGGTTCTGTTTTCGGTTGCATTGACGCATTGCCGTGCATGAAAGCTGCTGCGCAAAAGCGGAACACACGTGCGCAAAATCAGTTCCGATTGCCAGTATGATAACAAAGCAGGCTGTGAACGGGGGCCGACCGTGGGTAGTCTCCTGTACCTGCCAAAGAGTTGAGTACAGGCTGCTGTAGGACGCAGTTGTGGGTTCGTGGTTTCTGGTTGTTCTATTACAGGTTTTGCGTGATGCTTGATTTAACACCTCAGCCGCTTTCGAGAGTGCGGAACGGTCTTTCTGTGTGGTTGATTACAGTGTCGTTTGTAGGCATGGGGATTTGGCCCGAGGCGTTACTGTCGGGGGAACGTGAGGAATTTCAGTTAGGAAAACACAAGGGATTTGTCATCATGCCCCCTTTGACTGCTCGAGTGGAGGGACCAACACCTTGGGTGTGGTACGCACCGACGCTTGGGAGGCGGCATCCCAACAGCGATGAACAATGGATGATTGATCGACTGCACGCGGCAGGGATTGCGTTGGCTGGAGTTGATGTGGGAGAGAGTTACGGAAGTCCCAAGGGAGTGAGTGCTTATGCCGAGTTTTACAAGGAGATGACTGAAAATCGCGGGTTAGGCAAAAAGCCTGTTCTGTTGGCTCGCAGCCGTGGTGGCCTGATGCTTTACAGTTGGGCGGTTGCGAACGCAGATTTGGTGGCAGGGATCGCCGGTATCTATCCCGTGTGTAATATCGCCAGTTACCCTGGCATTGCGAGGGCGGCACCAGCGTTTGAGATGACCCCCAAAGAACTTGGAGATTCGTTACTCAAGTACAATCCTGTCGACAATCTAAAGGGCCTTGCCAAGGCACGTGTTGCCGTTTTTCATATTCAGGGTGATTCTGACAAGGTGGTGCCTCATGAAGACAACTCGGGGCTGCTGGCAGAACGGTATCGTAAACTAGGGGGGCCGGTTGAAATCATGCTGATACCCGGTCAGGGTCACAACATGTGGC
This sequence comes from Planctomycetota bacterium, assembly GCA_029977825.1. Lineage (GTDB taxonomy): Bacteria > Planctomycetota > Planctomycetia > Pirellulales > Pirellulaceae > Rubripirellula. The sequence continues at coordinate 13,423 of JAPOKD010000032.1, forward strand.
GTGGTTGGTTTGAATCGAAAGAGTTGACGCAATTCATGATCAAGCAATGTTTGGGTAAGTAGGAATCGGTCTCTCAGCGTTCAGCGAATGTTCGCGTAGTGAGAAACGGAAGCCGTAGTGGGGCTTTGGATTGTGACTGACTTCTGAAGATCTTAATGCGTTTCGGTGGTAGTCTTGCACGTTTGCGTCGTTGGACTCGGTTGTTGTTTTGAAAGAAAAGGGTGCGTGGTGTTCGACAATTTACCAGCGAATGTTCAAGGGATTTACCTGCCATGCATGCGTGTTTTTCTCGTGATGTTGTATCTGTCCCTTGGGTTAGCTTCCCACAGGGCCGCGTGCGGTGACGAGTCGTCCTGGACAAAGCATGTCGTTCAGACCTCAGATGGGACGTCGGGGCAAGTCAACACAGTGGTCGCGACTGACATTAATAAGGATGGGAACGTCGATTTGCTTGCTTCCTTCGATGGAAAGGTGATTCTGTATCGAGGGCCTGAATGGCAAGAGACAGTCATCCTGCCTGAAATGCCCGCAGATCAAACCGGGCGTATTGCGAAGAGAGGGTGTATTCACAGCACGTTGATGGATGTGGATCAAGATGGTGATTTGGATTATGTAGGTTCCAATCGGATGTTGTTCTGGCTCGAGTGTCCAAAAAAACCATTTACTGATCGTTGGATTTGTCGCATGATCAGCTTGGACGTAAATGGGGCCCATTGTGTGATCACAGGTGATGTTGATCGGGACGGCCGCCTCGACCTGATTGCCAATTCATGGCGTGATCAGAACGCAAGCAAAATTCCCAATTCCATCACGTGGTTTACCGTACCGGATTCACCGTTGACCTGTGGGGTTTGGAAGCCCGTTGTATTTGCCGATGGCGATGCGCCCGGTGGGAATCATTACATGGGTTTTGGGGATGTGAACGGCGATAAACGCCCGGACATAGCCTGTGGGGCTAAAGGTGGTCCCCAGTTGGCCGGTGGTGAATGGTTTGCTTGGTGGGAACAGCCTCGTGAGCCGCGAGGTCGGTGGACAAAGCGGATTCTGTCGGCAAGTGAACCAGGTGCTTCGAATATATTGCCAGTGGATCTGGACTCGGATGGAGCAGTTGATTTTGTGGCTAGTCGAGGGCATGGTCGGGGAGTTCTGTGGTTCAGGGGGCCGTCGTTTCAGAAAACGGAAATTGATGAATTGCTGGATACACCTCATAGCTTGGCGGTGGCGGATGTGGATCAGGATCACGATGTGGATATTGTCGCCTGCAGTGCGAGCCTGCTCGGCGCGCTGGTGTGGTACGAAAATGACGGCAAGGGTCGCTTTCAGGCTCACGTAGTGGATCGTCAGCAGTCGTCGTATGATCTACGGCTGTTAGATATGGACAACGACGGTGACAGCGATATCCTGCTGGCCGGTCATGACAGCGGAAACATTGTCTGGTACTGCAATCCGCATAAGTGACGTCTGGGCTTTCGTCTTGCGAGGTGGTCCATGTAGCGGTTTATCTTTGCGGCTGACTTGTTTGCACTTCCATTTTCAACGGCGAACGCGAGGACTACCGGGTATATGAATTTGAGTTTTACTGAGGCAAACAGGGTTGGGTGCAATGATGCGAAAGAATAATCGGCGTGAATTTCTGAAGACAACGCGCGCTTTGGCGGCGACGTGTACGGTGGGGTATTTCACAAGCTCCAGTCCGGTAAAGGCAATGTCGCCGAATGAACGGCCACGATTGGCAGTGATCGGGGTTGGGGGCCAGGGGATGGGGGATGGTCGTCGCGCCCAGAATCATGGGGAGATTGTTGCCGTATGTGATGTTGATACGTCGCATTCAGCGTACGCGAAAGCCGGCTATACGCGGCGCATGGCTGCGAAGGGTAAACAGGCCATGATTGATGTTTATGAGGACTATCGTGCGATCGTGGATCGTGATGATATTGATGCAGTCATCTGCGGTACGGTTGATCACTGGCATGTCAAAATTTCAGCAGAGGCAATGCGTTCAGGAAAAGACGTGTATTGCGAGAAACCTCTCACGCTTACAGTAGACGAAGGCAGGATTATCGCGAAAGTTACCGAGCAAACAGGGCAGATTCTGCAAGTTGGAACGCAGCAAAGGTCTGATGAGCGTTTTTTGAAGGCTGTTGCGATCGCTCATTCCGGGCGTCTAGGTAAAATTCGAAAAGTGACGGTTGGCATCAATCACAATCCATTCAGCCAACCGCTACCTGTTGTAGCCCCTCCTAGCACCTTGAACTGGGACCGTTGGAAAGGCCCAACAGAGGACGTTCCCTACCGTTTCCTTCAGAATGGAAAAGCTGGACAGGAGCTTGTTCGGACGCTCGGGGATGGCAGTATCAATGCGTCGAACTGCCATAAAGAGTTTCGCTGGTGGCTCCAATACAGCGGGGGAAAGATGACCGATTGGGGGGCACATCACGTTGATATTGCACAGTGGATCATAGATCAATGCGGGCCAGGTCAAGGACCGAGCTTGATTGAACCAATCATGTTAGAAGCACGAGTCCCATTCGATGAGGATGGTAACCCGACCCTGGACGATCGCTACAACGCACCCCATCGATTTACGGTCCATGCACACTTCCCGAATCAAACGCTGATGGAAATTACCAGTGAAGGTCGCAATGGAATTCTCGTGGAGGGTAGCAAGGGGCGGATCTTCGTTAATCGTGGCACTATTTCCGGAAAACCAATCGAGGATCTTGCGACCAATCCACTGCCGGCAGGTTGGCTTGAGGAAATGTATGGTGGTCCGCTGGTTGAGCACGTGAACAATTTTTGCGACTGCATCATCAGTCGTAAGAAGCCGGCTTCGGACGTTTGGAGTCATGTAGCATCCATCAACACCTGCCACCTCAGTAACATTGCGCTTCGATTGAATCGGAACGTGAGTTGGAATGCAAAATCACAGAGTATTGCTGGTGATGCGAGGGCGAACGAAATGCTTGCACGCGATTTCCGCAAAGGCTACGAAATCGAGCTTTAGCCTGATGGTGGAGAAGTGCGGCGGTCAGCTGACCGCAATGTTCACGGATTGGATCGCGGCGTGACCTGATTTTCGGAAAGGCCGTGGCATTGGCTGGGCGTTTCCATTTTTGTCGATTGTACGGCAGCGAATGGTGTACTGCCCCGGATTCAATCCAGGATGCAGGACCGCCCAATGAGCTTTGGTCAATGGAAGTGGCCACTGTGTTGGTTTTCCTTCCTTGCCGAATCCCTGGGTCGGCAGGACGATTTTTCCGTCCGGTAGATCGCCGCCCCACTGCTTCGGTGGGCCCAGAATTTTTGCGTCAGACCAGGGAGCAGTTGCGAAGTAACGATCGTTCTCAGGTAACACTGCATCTTTCTCATGAACCCAAACTTGTACTTTTTCGAGTCCGGCAAGTCCCACCTGAGCCCAGCCAGTCAAGGCGATGGGAGTCTTCGCTTTGTATCGAGTGCTTGGCGGGAAAAGGTTGCAAAACGTTTTGACAGGACTGTCGAGATCGTTGTTCTGTTTTGCGTAGGTGTCGTTAGCATGCGAAATGTTTGAGATAGCAATCCGGTTAAGCCACTTGATGCTTTTGAATCCGTAGGCCTCCGGTACTACCATTCGTACTGGTCCACCTCGTTCCGAGGAAAGCCAGTGACCGTTCAATTTGTAACAGACGATGACCGGGGGAAGGTCCGCTGGGTCTTCCAGCACGCGGTTGATCGATAGAGAGCTTCGGAATAGCTGCGCCGGGTCCTCGTTGTGATATCCCTCGTAAAAAACACGCCTCACATTATTGACAGGTTGAGTCATCCAGATGAGTTTTCGAAGCGGGACTCCCTCCCATATTCCCATCCCAAGAGGGCAGCCGATGTTCAGGCACGACATGACTTTTGGAAACCGGACTGCGTGTTTTTTTCCAAGCTCAATTAGTTGATTGAAGTTGATAGCAGTACCACCAGCTTTTGTCATTGGTGTCCGCAGTCGCGAGGGGTGGCCGTCATCGCTGAGGATCTCCAGTTGCCAGGTCGATCGAGTCATACCCGCCAGCTTCTTGGATGGCTCGGGCAGTTGGTGTGGTAAGGGGTCACCGCGCGAAATGTCCTGGAAGTCCTCTTGCC
>JAPOKD010000042.1 GCA_029977825.1 Planctomycetota bacterium
AGCCGATCAACCTTCATCCGAGGTCGTTTTTTCCCGAACCAGCACATCGTCGCCATCAACTTTGACCTCAAAGCAGTCAACGCGTGTCTTGGGATTGTCCTCCCACGTTCCGTCACGGATACAAAAACGCCAGGCATGCCACGGGCAGGTCACCATTTTCCCTTCGACGTATCCCTCAGCGAGCGAAGCCCCCATGTGAGGGCAGAGGTCATCAATCGCAAACCATTCATCTCCCGTGCGGAAAACTGCGACCATCCGCCCATCAACGGGAACAGCCCGTCCTTGTCCTTCCTCAAAATCGCTGATTTTTCCCACTATTTCGAAATCGCTCACAATCGTATTCTCTTTTCCATGCTGGTTTGGCTTGTACAAATGGCCCCTTGTGAGGCACACTTTGTGAGGCACACTTTAGCGTGTCTGCCCAGAAAATGCCGACCCCATTCAGCAGAGAGTTTCAGGTTCACCGCTGGGTTCAGGGTCCAAACCTTCATTTACCGTCACGTTTTTACCGTTACGACAGAAAACCATGATCAACCATGAACGCCGCCGCAAGCTCGAATCCCGCGTCTGGCCGCACGTACAGACGCCAGCCCAGTACGTCGGTGGAGAACGCAACATCGTCGTGAAGGATCATGCCAAAGTGCAGGGAAAGTTGTGCCTTGGCTTCCCTGACGCCTACACGATTGGCATGAGCCATCATGGGTTGCAGGTGCTGTATTCGCTCATGAACCGTCGCGAAGACTGGTGTGCCGAACGTGTTTTCACGCCTTGGCCGGACATGGAAAAACTGCTGCGTGAGCACAAAATTCCTCTTTACAGTCTGGAAACATTCACTGCCTTGAGTGAGTTTGATGTCATTGGCCTGTCTTTGCAGTATGAGATCAGTTCGCCGAATGTACTGACCATGATTGATCTCGGTGGCATTCCATTGAAAGCGAATGATCGCACCATGGCTGATCCCTTGGTACTTGCCGGTGGTCCCTGCTGTCAAAACCCGGAACCGATGGCTGACTACTTCGACGTCATGATCACGGGCGATGGAGAGCCTGCTCTGCCAACGGTGTGTGACCTGTGGTTGAAACTCAAAAAAGAACGACAACTTCCGGATGGTTCGTTCGCAACCGGCGAGGCAGGACGCAAGCAGCGTGAAGAAGCGCTTGTGATTGTTGCACAGACCATCGCGTCAGCTTACGTACCACGGTTTTACGTGCCCGAGTATGGAAGCGGCCGCATTGCAACGCTCCACCGCACACGTAGTGATGTTCCAGAAACCATCGCTCCAAGCGTCATCAGTGATCTGGATGGAATTCCGCTGCCAACAAGCCCCATCGTTCCCTACATCGAATGTGTTCATGACAGAATTGCAGTAGAGATCATGCGTGGCTGTCCGCACCTGTGTCGTTTTTGCCAAAGCACCGTCATCAAACGCCCCCTGAGAGTGCGTGAGGTCGACACCATCGTTGATGCGACCCTCGAGAGCTACAAGAATACGGGTTACAACGAAATCAGTATTCTGTCCTTGTCCAGCAGTGACTACCCTCACTTTGAGCCTCTTGTTACAAAACTGCATGAGGTATTCAAGCCGCTGGGTGTCAACATCAGTGTCCCGAGTTTAAGAGTCAACGAGCAACTACGCACCCTTCCTGTGTTGCTTGGAAGTGAGCGAAGACGCAGCATGACCCTTGCGCCTGAAGTAGCTCGTGATGACATGCGTGAGCAAATCCGAAAGAAAATCAAGAACAGTGATTTGATTGAAGGGTGCCGAGTTGCATTCGAAAACGGGTTTGAAAGTATCAAGCTGTATTTCATGTGCGGACTACCCGGAGAAAGGCCCGTCGACTTGGATGGCATCGTCGATCTGGCAGAAAAAATCGCTACTGTTGGTAAAGAAGTGAACGGTCGTTATGCCCGTGTCACTGCCAGTGTTTCCAATTTTGTGCCCAAAGCACATACTCCATACCAGTGGAACGGCATGCAAAGGCGCGAGTATTTTCAGTGGGCCCACAAATACCTCTGGAGTCGCCGCCGGATTCGCAGCGTGAACATTAAATGCCATGACGTAGAAACGAGTCTGCTGGAGGGTGTCCTGAGCCGCGGTGATCGCCGCACGGGCGAAGCCATTCGTCTGGCTTGGGAACGTGGCGCAAGGATGGATGGCTGGCACGAGTACCTTGATGCACAACGCTGGTGGGATGCCATCGCCGACGCTGGTATCGATGTGGAAAAACAGGTCCACGAGAAATACGAGTTAATGGACAAACTGCCCTGGGATCACGTGAACGTCAAGTTCGGGCGTGGATATCTTGAGAAAGAGCAGGGCAGGGCAACGGTGCAGCTTGCCGAGATGGCGAACGCAACCTAGGCCCCGCGACAACTGTTCCAGTCACTGACTGGTCACTCGGCAGAAGATTCGATGCTGGACGCAAAGGGTTCGATGTGTACATGCACATCTCGAACTCTGGGCAAACTGACCAATAGCTGGTCCTTCACGTGATGTGCAATCCGATGTCCGGCATCTACGGTCATCATGCCTTCAACCTGCACATGAATTTCGATGAAGTATTCGAGTCCACTCTTCCGCACGCGAAGCTTCTCAACTGCCTGAACACCGCCAACAGCCTCAGCAATTTCCCGAACCTGTTGAACTGTCCCTGCGTCTGCCTGCTGATCCATCAACTCGGCTGCGGTCGAAAGAAAAATTTTGCCCCCGGTGTAAATCAGGGCAGCACAAACACAAAGGGCTGCGATTGGGTCAATGTACAGTCCCCACTCACCAACATAGGGTGCCGCAAGCAAAGAAACAGCGACGAGGCCAGATCCAATGGCATCACTACGATGATCCCACGCGACTGCAGTAAGCGAAGAGGAATTTAGACGTTTGGCAACCCGCATTGTGTACCGATAAATCACTTCCTTGATCACCGCACATACGCCGGCGATCACACCGGCTGCAATTCCCGGAACCTCCAACTCACTACCAAACCGCTTGATTGTCTCCAGCGCCAGCAATCCCGCACTGAATGCGACCAGTAGTGAAACACTGAGACCTGCGATTGACTCAGCTTTGGTATGGCCGTAGGGATGATCATCATCCTCTTCAACCTGTGCCATGCTGAGAGCTCCGCGAACGGCCATGGAACTGGCGACATCACCGATCGAATTTACGGCATCTGCAACAAGCGCCGCCGAACCGGTAGCTATCCCTCCCGCCAATTTGCTTAGCACCAGGACAAAATTAACCCCCAAGCCCCACACTGCTGCACGCTTGGCATCCACGTAAAGACGCTGACGCACAGCGACTGAGGCTTCGTCACGGGGAGGCGTAATTGACAAGCAGAGGTCTCTTCAAAGAGGAAATCCAATTCTTCAACTACCTAACAGTAACCCACTTGGTTGACACTTCACAGTCCAACGATTTGAGGCAAAATCTTTCCCGAACCAGAAATGGCACAATCTCCAAGAAAGACACCTCGCAATCCGAGGATAACAACTCAATTTGCCAACCATATACTGATCTTGCTCATCCTGAACCAAAGAACATCACCTGCGCGATTTCATGACCTACGCTTGATCAGGGTCTGGACAGAACAGGAAACGCGTGCATGTGCGTTCAAGGACTGCGGAAACAACTGATGGACACAAAATCGTCACAATCGACAGATCGCGACCGTCAGTCACCCCCTACTGGATCTACCACGCCGCTACCGTGGTTTGCTGCCACAACTCTGCTGGGTGCCTTTCTCGTCTTCCAGGTTCAACCTGTCATTAGCAAGTGTGTCTTACCATGGTTTGGTGGGACACCTGCCGTCTGGACCACCTGCATGCTGTTCTTTCAGGTGCTCCTGTTCGCTGGCTACCTTTACGCTCATGTGTTACGGACTCTTTTTCGGCCGTTCGTTCAAGGCTGCGTTCATGTCGCACTGCTTGGAATTGCAACGCTTGCTCTGCCAATTGAACCTTCAGAAGCATGGAAACCTACAGGCTCAGAATCGCCCACACTCCATCTCCTGTGGATGCTAGCCGTACACGTAGGACTTCCTTACTTTGTTCTCTCAAGTACCGGACCGCTGGTACAAGCATGGCTAAGCTATCGCGACGATTCTGATCGCGTCTATCGGCTATACGCTCTCTCAAACGCAGGTTCACTTGCAGCACTGCTAAGCTATCCGTTCTTGGTGGAACCTTTGCTTTCGGTGTCGAATCAATCGCTAGTCTGGTCGCTAATGTTTTGTCTGTTTGCTTTGATTCAAGGTGTAGTAGCGGTAGGTTTGTTTCGAGTTCCTGCTCCCACAATACAGTCAAAGAATACATCTGCCAAACGAGGAACACCTTGCACTGGGGAAGCACCGGCATGGAAATTGAGATGGTCCTGGATGGCTTTACCAGCATTGGCATCAACCATGCTGTTGGTAGTAACAAATCATGTTTGCCAGAATGTGGCCGTCATCCCTTTTCTCTGGGTTCTGCCACTTAGCCTGTACCTGCTGAGCTTCATTATCTGCTTTGATTCACCACAATGGTACAAGCCAAAATGGACAGCAACCGCAACCCTCTTGGCGATCTGTGTCATTCCTCTATTGAATATTCTGCCTGGTTACCTGCAACTGCTGACTGAAGTTTCCAGCTATATGGTAATTTTGTTGGGTGTGTGCCTGCTGTGCCACGGTGAAGTTGCCCGGCTCAAACCGAATGCATCGAGGCTCACGCAGTATTACATGTTCATGTCTGGTGGTGGTGCAGTCGGTGGCATTATCGTCGCTATCGTTTGCCCACTCCTCTTGACGACGCATTACGAGCTTCCACTGTCGCTAGCCTGTGTGACCGGAATGGCGTTCATCATCTTTTTTGCAAGCCGTAGCTGGAGTCGCCCCGACTATGACTGGAGCGTCGCCCATCGCCTCAGGTTTGCAGCTCTTACCGTCATTGCAGCGCCATTAATTGCGGTAGCATTTGCTTCGCATGACGAATCGATTGCCTCGGAACGAAACTTCTTTGGAGTCCTACAGGTACTGAAAGATGATCGCGGTTTAAGGCTGATCCATGGTAGCACGATCCACGGAATGCAATTCACAGGACCCAATCGTTCTGAACCGACGACCTATTACGGAAAGGAAAGTGGAATTGGCTTGTTATTACAGGCTCACCAAAAGCTGAAGCAAGATCTCAACATCGGTGTGGTCGGTCTAGGATGTGGAGTTCTGGCGACCTACGGACGTGCCACGGACCACATACACATGATCGAAATCAACCCTGCCGTCATCAACATCGCGAACACCCACTTTTCATTTCTCCGTGACAGCAAAGCCAGAGTCAGCACACATGTGGGTGACGGACGACTGGTTCTGGAACGGATGAAGCATAAGAAATTCGATTTGCTCGTACTCGACGCCTTCAGTAGTGATGCCATACCCGCACACTTACTTACGAGGGAAGCATTCCAGCTATACAAAAAACGGTTGGACCAGAACGGCGTTTTGGCAGTACACCTCTCCAATAACCACTTGAATTTGGTACCACTGGTTCACCGACTCAGTGAAGATGCAGATACCACCAGTCGCGTCATTTACAGCAAGGGTGACTCGGAAGTTGGAACGAACGCAGCCACTTGGGCACTCATCATGCGATCCGATCATCCCCTCTGGAATGAAACCGAACTCGAACAGGCAATCGGTCCAAAAAAGACGGAATTGGAGACAGCACCACTTTGGACTGACCAACGACACAACTTGGTGAGCGTGTTGAAGTTGTGGTAATTTCAGACATCAAAAGACAGGCAAAACTGAACAAAAACAGCCCCCCCTTTGTTAATTTAGGGTATCTGCAGCAAACGCAAGGGCTCGCTTCTTAGCAAATTTGAGTTGTCGAGAGTTTGATCTTGCTGGTTGTTTCACGCGTTTGCTACTTTCCGGCTTCCTTGGCTCATGTTTGTATCTGTTTTTGGAGGAATGACTGCAGTTCGAAACGCGGAATGGTCGATAACCACAATGTTTCCGTTCCCTTCGCGCTGAAAAGTCTCTCTTCGCTTACGGATTGCTTCCTGGGACAAGGATCACGGCGCTGACGACCGGTACGGAAATGGCCAATCACTTCGTTTCATCAGGATGATTTGACGTTGCTGGCCCGGTCACTACGCGCTTTCGCATCCACTCGACTCGACAGGATTTCACCCTCTGAGGGTGTTATCGACTCGATGGAAGTTCCAGTCCCACACGGGAGCAATTCGATCATGCAGATATACGGCCCCTATCGGGTTTCAACCACGCAGCCCAATGCTGCAGCCCAACGTAGCCAGCCTCAAAAACCGGCTGATGCGTCCCCCAACCTAAACAAAGGTGCGGTCGACCAACTCGATTTATCCAGCGCGGCTGGCGGAGTGAACCGCATGGCGCCAAGTTCGGCTGTCGCTGGAGGCGGTGAGATCCGAATCGACCGCGTTGCGGAGATTCGCAGACAAATCGCTGACGGCAGCTACGAGACGGCTGAAAAAATGGATGCAGCGCTCGATCGACTGCTCGATCAGTACGCCTAGGAAAGCCGGTCAGAGTCGGGTTTTAAATCATCCGTATCTGGGCAAAACACCGGTTAATATCACGGCGTGCGAGGTCCTCACTTCCTCGCCGTTTGACGTCTGCGGCCAAAAGTCTCCGTCTATCGTCTGTTTTTTTCGGACGTAGCTTCACGGTTGGGTATATTGGCGATGCGGGTTGATGTCACACTACATCCATCGTCGGCCCTCCACCTCGGATACATCGGATCCCAATTCCAACTGAAAACGCCCGTGTCTGCCGCTGATTCCCTCGAACCACTGAACGTTTCTTCATCTCCCCGTGAGAGATTCGAGGAATACCTGCAAACACGTGGGTTGCGGCAAACCAGTCAGCGGAAGTTTCTCATCGAAGCGGTCTTCGAGGAACACGACCACTTTGACGCGGACGAGTTGATTGACCGCTTACCGCGTCGGGGCGAGGAAAACTACGTCAGCTCAGCGACCGTTTACAGAACTCTACGTGAGTTCGTTGATGCTGGCCTTCTGAAAAGCTTTCAGCTGGACGGACGAACCGTCTACGAGTTGGATTACGGTTATCCTCAGCATGATCACCTTTATTGCACCCGGTGTAGAAGTCTATTCGAGTTTCAAAGCACCGACCTGACAACGATCAGGGACACCGTGGCAGCCGAGAAAGGCTTTCGCGTGAGCGGGCATCGAATGATCATCCAGGGCGTCTGCCGTGATTGTGGCAAGAGCCGCCGGAAGAAACGCAAGCAGGACCTGGTCTAAAGCGATTCGCGAATCTGTTTCAGGATTGCCGCGAACACCAGCTCATTCTCATCAAAATCACGACTTTCTGCCTGCAGTTGCAGCACCAAGGTTCGACCTTCCGATTCCAGAATGATCAGTCGCGAGACGATTAACAAATCGAGGTAGTAGAACCGAAAGTCGATCGTTGTCTCGTTTGGCATTGCCCCACTCAGCGACACTTCTTCCCGCTCGATCTCGTCGTAATCCTCGGCAATGGAATCAGCTACCTCCTTGATAATCTCATTGACCAGCTGCCCCTCAAGTTCTTTCTCGATGCTGAAAAAACCGCCTGTAGGTAACTCCAACGTGACACCATCACTGCCCTCATCCTCCGCTCTTTGAATTTCCTTCCAGTTATCAGGGTAGAGGAATTTGATTCCAAAGGATTCGAATGTGGCAGGCATGCTCAGGACGATCTGGGGTCAGCGGTGGGAAATCTAACTTTTCAGCCTGTTCATGATGCGCTAGTTGACTGATAAATCCCAGCGGTGTTAGCCACATTCTGGTCCCAGAAATGAGCTCACGTTGCGTAAAATCGTGGATTTTGGTACTCCTCGGTGCTTGCCGCCGTTGCTTTGGAACCAATCATGTTCGCGAAATTACCACCACTACTTCTCAAACTGCTGTCACTGACAGTGTTTGCCTGTTGTGGATGCCAAAGCATGAGCCATAAACAGCAGCAAAAACTGATTGACGCGAGGCGTCACTCTGGGATGGGTTTTCAGAAACTCCACAACGGCAGTTGGGATGATGCCGAGAAACTGTTCACGGAGGCCCTGAACAAGTCCGAGAATGACGAGCGGGCACACTGGGGTCTGGCAGAAGCAAATTGGAATCGACAGGAAACGGCACTGGCAGTCGAACACATGGAACAGGCGGTCCGGCTTAGTGCCGGGGACCCCAAAATGGTGCAACGACTGGGGCAAATGTACCTGGACATGGGCAGGCTTGAAGAAGCAAAAACTCACAGCTTGTGGACCTTGGAATCCGAGCGTGATTCGGCAGAAGCGTGGGCACTCTATGGTGATTGCCTTCGCGCAACTGCCGGTGCTACTGATCCTGAACATCCAGCCCTGCAACGCGCGCTAGCCGCTTACCACCGAGCGTTGGCGTTGCAACCGGATTACCCAAAAGTACAACAAACGGCTGCAGAAATATATTTGCAACAAAAACGTTACGATCGTGTTTTGGCAACCCTTGATCGCTTGCACGACACCCATGGTGTCGACGCCGCTTCCGCCCGCGTGGATTTACTAAGAGGGATCGCGTTTAGACAAGAGGGGAGAACCGACGATGCTAAGGTGAGTTTCCGCCGCGCTATCGCCAAAGATGGAAGTGATCCTGAGCCCTTGATAGAACTGGCAGCACTTGAACTGAGAGACGGCGAGATCGAACGAGCTCGATCCGCGTTGGAACAGGCATCCAAAATTGCTCCCGAGCTTTTTAAAGACGGGGTCCTCGTCGCGGAATTACAAGACGCAGAGCGACGGATCGCCAATGAATCCCAAAAGAAAGATTCGCGGCAACGTCACTGAAAAAGAGTCGCAGATGACTCACCAGACGCAGACCAAAGGTGGGGCAAACGTATCGCATTCCGCCACCCGAACCTCAGGTTGCTTTCCTGCGTTTTGAATCCTACCCTGGGTCAGTTGTTTCAGGAACCTTTCCTTCTCACCACGCAAACTTCAATTCGCCCTTCAAGTGCCGCCACCGTTCCAGGCATGTTGTGTCAGGAATGAGCCTCAAAGGAACAGAAAAACCAGTTGTTCGGATTGTTCCGATTGCACGAATTACGACACCAATGCGTCCCCCGTTTTGTCGAACGATCACCGATCAAAAGCTGTTTATCGATCAAAAAAAGATGCGGTTCGAGGCAATTCCGAACATACTGCCGACGCACACCAATTATTTAGGCTAGGCTTCCTTTGTCCCTTGGTAGTGCAAGGTTCTCGAACATGCACGATGTACTTGCTTCTCAATGGAGCCTAATCATGTCACTGTATAACAGCGCCGGGCAACCCTTTTCCGGGAGCCACGACCATATCGTCCCGGATAACAGCGAGTTCGTAGATCGCCGAACTGCTGCGCCGGCAGGACAGCAACAGGCCGAGCGGCGACAATTCGGGAGTTCACATAGCGGGCTGTCACCAGCCGGTCGTGAATTGGCGGTGGCAATCGACGAATACAAAGTACAACACCATCGTCGCTACCTTACATGCGACGAAATGCTTTCAGTGATAACGACACTTGGATACAAGAAATCTGACAGTCAGTAAATGCGGGATCATTTAATCAGCGGTTGCATCAACTGCCGTCGAGTCACGACGCCGCGAATCTTGTCCTTCTCATCTTTGAGGACAGCGATTTCACTGCCGCTGTCATACAGACTCAGCAACACTTGCAAGTGACGATCTTCAGATCGACCGTTGAGGACTCGCTGGCATTCCAAATTGGGTTGATCAACGCAGAGATCAGCGTACCACAGAAAACCGATGATACCGTTTTGATCTTTAACCAGAATCATCGGATGGTTGTGCCGGCGGGCTTCATGTCGTGCGTGCCTGGCATCAACTGGCGTTGAAACGATTGCCAGTCGATCAACCGGAACACCAAAAGAAATTGCCGATTCACCGCCGACTTCGAACAGACGCTGTGCAAGTGATCGTTGCCCGGCAACCAGAATCCCCGCCTCATGCCCGTCTTTCAACACCTGCTCCAACTCACCACGAGCCATGGCCAGTCGCAAACGAAAGGGAGTCTGGCCAGTGACTTTCTGCAGCGCCCTACCCAACAAGCCAAGTACTAACGAGACCGGGCTTAACAAAACAGTTGCCAGCAGCAACGGTGGGCGAGCTGCGTTCAACAACCGATAGGGGGCATGATAAAAGAGATATTTCGGCAGCAATTCACCCAACACAAATATGATGGGAGTTAACAGAATTGGGCCCAGCAACTCAGCACTGGATCCCGCGCCAAACCAGACAGCGACCCCCATCACGATGGCTAGACTGGTAACGTAGTTGGCAAGATTATTCCCCACCAATGTCGTAGCGACGAAAATCGCTGGATGATTCAGCAACCAGATCATTGTCCGTGCCATCCTTGATCCGCTTAAGCCATCAAGCACCAGACGCGTACGTGAAACCCGGTAAAAACCAGTTTCGCTGCCGCTAAAGAAAGCACTTAGTGACAACCCTAGAAGAAACAACAACCCTGCGACGATCATGGAAGATCCTCCTCCCATTCACCTCGGACAATATCGATCCAGATCCCGTTGTCCTCAGCTTCCGAGACCGTAAGCAGAAATCCAGCCAATCTTGCGGTATCTCCTACTCTGGGGAGACGCTCGTTGTTTCGCTGAATGTAACCCGCAACCGTATTGATTCCATCCTCAGAGGCCTCTATCCCAAGCCGTTTTGTCAAGGCTCGCACACTGACCAAACCGGATACGCGAAAGTGGTTTTTCCCAACCTCCTGAATCACGACTTCACCGAAGGGGTCCCGCTGCTGTCGGGGAGCGAGGATATTCCGCATGATTGCATCGATCGAAACTGCCCCTAACAACTCGCCGAATTCATTGACGACGACCGCTACTGAACGATGTTCTTCGTTGAGTCGATCCAGGACCTGCGAAACACGCGCAGACCAAGGCACGTATATCACCGGCTCAAAAAACGAACCTAAATCATCTAACTGGCTTGGACGCAGCATGCGCACACCCGCTGCGTGAGTGACCATGTCGCCCGTCGAATCCGTCAACATCAGGTAACCACTCGCGGGCATCGCCTCCAGAACTTGTTGAGCATCCACCGTATCAGAACAAGTCCAGAGCTTATTTCGTGGTCGCATCAATTCACCGACGCGAGTCTCCGCAATCTCAACCAGTCCCTGCAGTGCCATACGTTCACGTTGCAAAAGCGCAGCATCGTCAGTGCCCAGATTGATTGCACGTTCAATGTCAGCAAGGTCTATTTCGGGCTCAGGTGTGAAGGAAGGC
The DNA here is from genome assembly GCA_029977825.1 of Planctomycetota bacterium. Taxonomy (GTDB): domain Bacteria; phylum Planctomycetota; class Planctomycetia; order Pirellulales; family Pirellulaceae; genus Rubripirellula. The sequence goes on from JAPOKD010000042.1 coordinate 11,298, forward strand.
CAAACCAATCGACTGGCAGCCTGATTGACTGCGGTGACTAAAGGCACAACTGGACCGACCATGCGTATAGCCAATGACAAGGGCGGCCCCAACAAGATGGAAATTCGCAGAGGAGCCAGAACAGCAACACTCTTGGGGAGCATTTCACTGAAGAAAATGATGGTCAGCAGACTCGCAATGGTAAACACAATGGCAACAGTTCGACCGGCATTAACATCATTTTCAAGACGCGCGCCGACGATCGCTGCTATGGCAAAGTAAGTCATATTGATCAGCAGATTCCAAAACAGTACTGCTGACAGCAAGTGTTCTGGATCTCGCAGCATTTTCGCCGTGATTCGGCCTCCTACACCCCCGCGAGCAAGACTTTTCAGATTTCGCTGAGTCAGCGAAAACATGGCTGCCTCACTGCCGCTAAAAAGGGCGCTGAACATGATCAGAATGCCCATGGCGAGAAGCCAAAGCCAGACGTCCGTGATCCAAGTCAAGCGTCGTCTCCACCAGCACCACGGTCCCGTTCCAGCGATACATCAAAGTCGCTCAGTGAAGGAATCATCATCGCTGCCGTTGTGAATACATAACCGACCAACAAGGCAAAGAAAACGTAAAGGTGATCTGTCTGCAGTAAAAACTGCGTGATCGCGTAGAAGGTAACCAAGGGCAAACCGAACGAAGCAAAAAAGATCGCCGACGAAGGATTCCGCCATCCCAATGACGCGAATAGTGCCGCACCACCTCCAAGAATCATGACGAGGAAAGGTGCCAGTTGGAGCTGGAATGCACCTCGGAAACTGACCATGATTGTCATGCAGATCGCAATGCCCACACACAGAAAGAATACGGTTCCCAAGCTTGCCAAAATTGCCGTCCGCCCCGCAACGTAGTTCAGTCCAGAATGCAAGCCCAACATCGTCACGAATACATACAAGATGACTGCTCCGAGAATAACGTAAACCATATTTTCATATGTCATCACCCCGCATGCTGTCAGGAAAATCACCAAAGCGATCGGTAGCAAAATCATTTCCTTGGCTACATAAAGGACTCCCAACAACTTTCCAAAAATAAACTCACGCGGACTTAAATCGGTGGCGAGCAACAGGTCGAGTGCAAGACCGTCACGTTCGCCAGTCACAGAATTAACGGCTAATGCGTTGACGAGAACAAGGCTGATCACCCCCAGGGCAGCAACTGGGATCGTTGCTGAGGGCAGAGCACGCCCGATTCGTCCACCGGGTTCCATTGCTATACCAGACTGAACCTGTGAATACAGCACACCAGCGATGAAGAGAAAGAACAAAACGAAAGCAACACGGATCACAACAATCTTGCGTCCATAGGCCCACGTCCGAACCTCTCGCCAAAGAATCGGATTGTCCCATACACGTCTTGGTGCACGAGCCTTCCAGTCCGTCACGGTCCCCTGATCTTCGAGTTCCTCGGAAGACTCCACTTCCGGAGCCTTGAGCCTGACATCGCGTGAAGGGTTCCATACTCGTACTCTTGCAACGCCCAACGCCAGCACCAACGTGGAAAGCACTACATTGCTAATCACAAAGTAAATGACCCCCAGAGCCGTTTCGTCAGACAAACTGGCCAAGGGTGATGCTGCCGCGGCCAGCGCCCTGGGCGGGCTAAAAATCAAGGTGATCGACTGAGGCGCACCCACGAGCAATTCAGCCACCACCTCGCCGATTCCCATGTACAGCAATAATCCCAGAACCGTCATGGCAATCGCCTGAAAAGTCTTGTCACGCCACATGCCCACCACGGTGCCAATGCTGCCCGCCAACACAATGGTCGCAGCTGTCACGACAAAGACCCCCAAAACCTGCTGAGGTGAAACACCACCCAAAAGAGGCAGCGTCATGAAAAGGGGAAGCGCCCCCAGTAGCATCGTCATCGGTGTCAACAGCGTGGCTGTCAATTTGCCCACAACCACTTCAAACCCGGAGAGCCGGGTCAGCAGGAGCAGTAACAGCGTTCGCCTGTCCTTTTCCTGAGTAACGCTGCTAGCAGCACCGACAGCGGCAAAACTGGCCAGCACAAGCAACTGCAATGGAGCCAGCAATGTGAACATCCAACCACCGAATCGGGCTGAATCGCCGCTGGTGGCCAATGATCTGGATCCATCCAAAACCAGATAGCCGGTGCACAGAAGAAGAAACAGTGTCAGAACATACAAACCCCGAATCAAGTAAGTTTTGGGGCGTTTCGGGACCACGGTCGCTTCGCGATTAAAAATGGGTCCAAACATGACGGGGCTCAAACTCGACGGCGGGGACAACTTTCGCCCCCTAGGGTACCAAAGGACCACCTCAGTGGCAGGCAGCAGCTACTCCTGACAATCAATACAAACTGATTAATCCGGAAAATCTTGGCGGAACGCCTATTTTCGGCATGGCGCACCTCCAAAGAGCATCATGTACGCACAATCGCGTACTAGGGTTTTGCACAGGTAGATTTTCTTCCTGCTAATTCCCACGCACTGCAGATTGGACAAACTGCAAAAGGCAATTTAATGATGCCAAAACTTCGAAATTTCAAAAAATTCCTGGCTGAAGAAGATGGTCCGACCACCGTTGAATACGCGATTATGCTTGCCATGATTATCGGAGTCTGCATCGTCGCCGTCGTGTACCTGGCCAACAAGACAGGCGATAGCTTTGATTCCTCTTCTGGGGCGATCTCAGGCGCAATCTCCAATTAGTTCCTTCAAATGAACCTGTAGCGAGATGAATCCGACTGCTAACGCATCACCAACACGCCGACGAATCCTGATTGACTCGGGCGTTCAGGGAACACTGGTCCGCCGAACGGGGCTCTATGCGGCTGCGACTGCCATCTATTTGCTGGTCATCTTTATTCTTTCTGACGCGCTGAGTCATCCGAAAGAGCCAGTATCGGAATCGCTTCTACGTTGTCTTTATGAAGCCGTTTTCTGGGCACCAGGACTGATGTTGCTTGCTCCTTTATTTGCTTACGATTTGATACATATCTCAAATCGCTTTGTAGGGCCCATGTTCCGACTCCGACGGGAACTCAGAAAACTTTCCAATGGCGAAACTGTAGGCCCTATGTTCTCACGGCAGGGTGACTTCTGGTCAGACGCCTCCGATTCCTTCAATCGCCTGCGTGAAGAGCTCCTTGAGCTGCGACAATTGACTGCTGACAAACGGGAACCGGCAGACCGCGCGGAGACGGACGAGCCAAATACCGACGCAGATCTTGATCCAGCGACCACCGAATAATCGACCACCGAATAATCCCCAAAGAGACCAAAATTGGCTAAGGCCTCGTGAAATACGGGATATTTGATGTCAGCCCAGCCCGCTCAGCCTTGATTACAATCGAATCTTTCAAGTTAATCAAAGGCAGAAGCCGATTCCACCAGTGCTTTCTGAAAGCACATTCCTGTGCTATCGCTTATCGTAGCCGCGCAAGCACATCTCGACGCATGTGACCCGTTTTGACATGCTGGTATGCTTATGCAAGGCTCGTTAAATCGGAAAAAAGTTCGAACTCGGGAAATAGAACGCGATTAGCACGCCTGAAACCCTCTCCAACATCACTTCACTCGCTCTCGAGGGCCATCAAACGTGAAGACGCTGTTTCAAGCAATCGCTGGCGGATCCTGCATCCTCAATCTTAATGCCAAGAGCATGGAGGAGATTATTGAGGCTGCTGTTGAGTTTCTGGTTCAAACAGGTCGTTTACCGGAAAGTCAGCAGACGGACGTCATTGAAGGAGTGCTGGAACGGGAAAAGATGGTTCCCACCGTCATCGGTCATGCCTGTGCTGTGCCACATTTTTACAGTGAGTCGATCGCCGAACCAGCCATGGTATTTGTGCGTTTGCGACACGGGGCCAATCTGGGAGCTCCGGATGGCATTGCAACCAGATTCATTTTCCTGCTGATTGGTTCTGAACAACAGACTCTACAGCATCTGGATACGCTGTCATCAATCGCGCGATTGATGTCCGACAATGTTTTCCACTTTGAGTTGACCTATTCAAAAACGCAGCAAGATGTGGCAGACGCCATTGAACGGCATATCAATCGCAACGTGCTAGCTGCGCCCCCCAAGCCCCGTGAAGTGTCGGATGGCCTGAAATCAGCGCCCCGTGCATTTGCTGGGATCAAGGCGGATATCAAGCGCCGCCTGCCCCACTATATCTCAGACTTCAAAGATGGTTTGCGCGCCAAGAGCATTGCATCGATCGTCTTCATGTTCTTTGCCTGCCTCGCCCCTGCGATCACTTTTGGTGGATTTTTGGGAGACGAAACGGGCGGTGCCATCGGTACGCAGGAAATGCTGATTTCAACCGCCGTATGTGGTGTGGTGTACGCTCTGGTAGCCGGACAACCGTTGATTATTCTTGGTGGCATCGGTCCGATGCTGATCTTCACAATCATTCTCTACGAACTGTGTCAGGATCTGGGTCAGGGACAAAACTTTCTAGGCATTTATGGCTGGGTGGGGATTTGGACTGCCTGCTTGACGTGTTTGCTTGCGATCAGCAACGCCAGCAACCTGATGAAATACTTCACACGATTCACGGATGAAATATTTTCAGCTTTGATGTCCCTGATATTCATTTATAAAGCTGTGGAAGGAATCATCGAGACCTTTTCGGATTCGGGCAGTGGTGGCACAGAAAAAGCGCTGCTGGCGTTAATCCTTGCGATTGGAACGTTTTACATCGCAATGTCACTGGCCCGCTTCCGCAGCAGCATCTATCTGTTTCCCTGGATGCGTGAATTCCTCGCCGACTTCGGTCCATCCATTGCGTTGGCCTGCATGATCGGAGTAGCGTGGTGGCTTGGTGACGCAAGCACAGTCGATACGCTTGCGGTGGGTGGCGGCACCGAAACAGCGAAGACAGACGGATCATGGTTCGTAAATCTCGGGCAGGTACCGTTAAAGTTCAAGTTGCTGGCCATCGGACCAGCAATTCTGGCAGCAGTTCTGATTTTCCTCTCCCAAAATACCACCGCACGACTAGTCAACAGTCCGGGGAATCACTTGGTAAAAGGCGAGTCCTATCATTGGGATCTCGCTGTCATTGGAGGCCTTGTCGGGCTGTGTTCGCTGTTTGGATGGCCATGGATGGTTGCGGCAACCGTACGCTCGCTTGCACACGTAAGGTCTCTGGCTATCACGGAAGAAGTAGTTGGTCAGGAGAACCACCAGACAGAGATCATTCATGTCATCGAGAATCGCATCACAGCTGTCGCCATTCACATTCTGATCGCCTTGACCTTACTCGCTCTGTCGCTGCTGCAATACGTTCCGATGGCAGCCTTGTATGGCATCTTCCTGTTCATGGGATTTGTTTCACTCAAAGGAATTCAGTTCATCGAGCGTCTTGGCTATTGGCTCATGGACTCAGCCCTCTACCCAGTGAATCACTACACACGACGGGTGCCCACACGCACGATTCACCTTTTCACACTTTTGCAGTTGATCTGCTTGATCGTACTTTGCGTCGTGAACCTGAGCCCCTTCAACCCAGTGAAAATCATGTTCCCGATTTTCATCGCCTTCCTCGTACCCGTTCGCGCCCTGTTAGGCCGCTTCATCGACAAGGATCAC
>JAPOKD010000974.1 GCA_029977825.1 Planctomycetota bacterium
TCCAATGATGCTATCGAACAGGTCATCGTCGGACCATTGGAAATGGACCAGCTTGATATTGGATCCCCATACGAGTTTGAATTGGTCACCATCCCAATTCGTGAACTTGACGATGAAGGACTGGAACGTCTTTCGCGCGAAGGTCAACTTTATCTGACTCTGGTCGAGATGCAGACAATCCGGTCCCACTTTGATTCCTTGGGGCGAGACCCTACCGATATCGAACTGGAATCGGTGGCGCAGACGTGGTCAGAGCACTGCAGTCACAAGACCTTGGCAGGACGAATTCACTATCGTGGTCCGGGTATCGACGAAAATAGCCCGCTGGATGAAAGACAGTATGACAACATGCTCAAAGAGACAATCTTTGCTGCAACACAATCAATTCGACACTCACTGGGTGACGATGATTGGTGCGTGAGTGTGTTCAAAGACAACGCTGGCGTGGTGACGTTTGATGATCAGTATCATGCATGTTTCAAAGTTGAAACGCATAATCATCCTTCTGCTCTGGAACCTTACGGGGGAGCCAATACCGGGATCGGCGGTGTAATCCGCGACCCGATGGGTACCGGCATGGGCGCTAAGCCTGTCTGCAATACAGACGTTTTCTGTTTCGCTCCGCCGGAAACCGACGTTGAATCTCTGCCCCCGGGGGTGCTGCACCCGCGCACGGTCATGAAAGGTGTGGTTTCGGGCGTCCGTGACTACGGGAACCGAATGGGCATCCCAACCGTCAATGGCGCCGTTTATTTCGACCGTCGCTATCTCGGAAATCCCCTGGTTTACTGTGGCAACGTAGGAATGATTCCCGTTGGCATGGAGGAAAAAGAAGTCAAGCCGGATGACCTGATTGTGGCACTTGGCGGCAGAACGGGTCGTGATGGCATTCATGGTGCCACATTTTCATCGGCCGAGCTTACCAGCGAGTCCGAATCGCTCTCGGGAGGTGCTGTCCAAATCGGAAACGCGATCACCGAAAAAATGGTGTTGGACGTGTTGCTGCAGGCCCGTGACCGTGGCTTGTTCAATGCGGTAACTGACTGCGGCGCAGGAGGCTTCTCAAGCGCCGTCGGTGAAATGGGTGAAGATGTTGGAGCGGAAGTCTGGCTGGAAAAAGCACCTTTGAAATACGAGGGACTGAATTACACCGAGATCTGGATCTCCGAAGCGCAAGAGCGCATGGTGCTTTCAGTGCCCCCAGAAAGCTGGGATGAACTTCAGGAGCTTTGCGAAAGTGAAGGGGTCGAAGCGGCGATTCTGGGACGCTTCGCCCCGACCGGAAGATTGCAACTTACCTATCACGGTCAGGTTGTCGGCGACATCTCAATGAGCTTCTTGCATGATGGGCGACCACCTGTGGTACGCGATGCGATTTATTCACCTTCCCCTGTGGAACCACTTGAAATCCCCGAACTGTCGGCGGAAGAAAATCGCGAATCCCTGCTGGCAGTCATGGGCAGCCTGAACGTTGCCAGCAAAGAATGGGTCATTCGACAATATGACCATGAAGTGCAGGGTGGCAGTGTCGTCAAACCGCTGGTGGGTCCTCAATGCGATGGCCCAGGTGATGCCGCAGTGATCCGACCACTACTGGAGAGTAAACGTGGACTGGTGATTTCCTGTGGAATGAATCCACACTACGGCGATTTCGATACGTATCACATGGCCGCCTCGGCAATCGATGAAGCCATGAGGAATGCGGTCGCAGTGGGAGCCGATCCAACCAAGATCGCGATCCTTGACAACTTCTGCTGGGGATATACCGACCGGGCTGAAACCCTCGGCTCACTGGTGAGAGCAGCGATTGCCTGCCAGGACATGGCAGTCACATTAGGCACCCCGTTTGTGAGTGGAAAGGATAGCCTGAATAATGAATTCAGTTTTGACAATTCCGAAGGCCAGCGTGAAACCATATCGATCCCACCAAGCCTGCTTATCAGTGCCATGGGACAAATCGATGATGTTTCCAAATCCATCACCATGGATGCGAAAGCTGCAGAAAATGCAGTATTTCTTGTGGGTGACACCAAGAACGAACTCGGTGGTTCACACTTGTCACTGGTTCGTGAACTCAAAGGTGGACACGTGCCTGAAGTAAATTCACTGATGGCAAAACAGACCTTCCAAGGGATTCATCAAGCAATTCAGA
>JAPOKD010000895.1 GCA_029977825.1 Planctomycetota bacterium
CAATCTCGATGTGTTTGTCATCGTCCAGACCTCGCATGTCTGCGTAGTGAAATTGTTTAACAACACTTCGGGCATCCTGGACGAAGCCATGGCATGCCAGTTGGGGATCAAACGCCATCGGTCAGTCTGCCTCGCATTAATTTGGTAATGCTAGGCGAGGATCCCGGGCAATATCTCAGTGCTATCAGCGAAGCTGCTTGTTTTTGAATCAAACGCATTCAGCAAACCAGCATACAAGTTGGCAAGTGGCGTATCCCGTCCATACTGCAAGTGCTGACCTGTTGCGAGTTTGCCACCGCCGCTGCCACCCACAAGGATTGGAAGATTATGTGGGTTATGGCTATTCCCGTCGCGCAAGCCAGAACCATACAGAATCATCGAATTATCAAGCACCGTTCCCTCGCGTTCCTGCATCCCGGCAAGCTTTTCAAGCAGGTAAGAATACTGTTGAATGTGCCATACGTTTATCAATTGGTACTGACGCAACTTGTCCTCATTGTTCTGGTGATGTGATGTATCGTGATGACCACCGGTGACACCATCCAGAAATGAGAAGTTGCGGCCGCTGACGGCGTTTCCAAACATGAACGTACAGACGCGAGTCGTATCTGTTTGGAAAGCTAATGCGATCATGTCCAACATCAATTGTACTTGCTGCGGGTACTGATCCGGAGCGTGATCATTCGGTCGATCTTCAGGGTTGAGTTCCACCAGAGGCCGCCAGTTCTTGATTCCGCCTGATTGTTGATTCTGCAGACGCTTCTCGATGGATCGTACTGATTGCAGGTATTCATCCATCCGCTGCCGATCGGATGCTCCCAGTTTCTGTTTCAATTCCTGGGCGTCTGTTAGCACACGATCAAGCAGCAGGCGATCACGTTTGATGGTCTCTTTTTTTGGATGCGATGCTCGGAATAGACGCTCAAAGACCATCCTTGGATTGAGTTCCCGCGCCAGAGGACTTGTAGGGCCTGACCATGCGATGTGTGATCCATAAACACGGGTGTATCCAACATTGGTATCGACGCCAGTAGTGACCGGGTCAATCCCTAATTCAAGTGACGGAATCGGCGTCTCTTTTCCGGAGTGATTTGCTGCAACTTGATCCATGGAAAGACCGTTGCAGTTCAAATCAATGCCAAGGGATTTGTTGATGGTTGTGCATGTGAGAAAACCTGATGTTTTGACATAATGACCATCACCGATATTGCTTCCCTGGTTCCACAGATTGGTCAGCACCAGCAATTGATCTTTTAGTTTTTCCAAAGGTTGCAGGGTAGGCGACAGTTCATAGTCACGTCCGGTTTCTTTGGGTGTCCATTGATCCTGCCGAACACCATTGGGAACAAACAGGGCGGCCATTCGAATGGGGGCATCCGAGGTGCTACCATCATCCCTTTCTGACGCCCGGGACTTTGTCTGTGTCATGGCTTCCAACCACGGCAATGCCAATGCTGCTCCTGTGCCTCGAAGAAGGCTTCGTCTCGTCAGTGGATGACGCCAATGGGACAGTTGAGGAAGATGATGGGACATGGGGTCTCTCATTTGGTGGGTAGTGCTACCTGTTTATATCGAAACGGAACACTCTTGACGATCTCAACAATCAACGTTTGGCTACGATAATCGTCCTTAGCCAGTGTTTCCACAATCGAGTCGATCACACAATTGTCTTCACCGGTCAAACTGCGACCGAGTGAGTAACCCAGTGTTTTTCGGGTCAGATTACGGATGAATTGATCTTTCCGCTTCAGTAACCACAGCTTCAGTTCCTCTGAACCATTGAATTGTGTTCCATCAGGCAGGGTCCCCGATGCATCAATCGGAATGCCACGATCCTGGGTGCGGTAGCTTCCCAGCACGTCATAGTTTTCCAAGCCAAAGCCAAGTGGATCCATCATGTTATGGCATGATGCGCACTGGGGATCGGAACGGTGAGCTTCAAGTTGGGCACGCAGCGAGGTGAATTCGCCTGAGGCACCGGGTGCCTCGTTCAGTGCCGGTACATCAGCAGGTGGTGGCGGTGGTGGCGTGCCTAGCATGGTATCAAGGATCCACTTTCCACGAAGGACTGGACTGGTTCGGTGCGGTAAAGAGCTAATGGCTAACACCGCGCCCATCCCTAGCAAACCTCCACGCCGATCACTTTTTTTCAGTTCAACTCGCTTCGGTTGCTCCCGGAACTCGCCTTGCACTCCGTAGTGACTGGCCAGTCGGCGATTTACATAGGTGAAATCCGAATCAATCAGATTCAACAGCGACCGATTATCAGATAGCAGGTCTTCAAAAAAGAAGATGGGCTCATACTTCATTCCACCTTCCAATTCAGAATCATACCGGGGAGCAACCGACTTATCCGGCTTGAATTCACGGCCCAGCGCTCGCGTTCCCAACCACTGTTCGATGAAGCTCGATGCAAAACCACGCACTTTCGAATCCCGTCGCAAACCTCTTGAGTCCACTTTGCTTTGCAGCATTCGTTTCACTTGTTCGGTGAGCACATCGACATCGTGCAGTTTTTCCTGATCAGCTAATTTCATCAGCTCCTGATCAGGCATGGATGCCCACAGAAAGTAAGATAGGCGTGATGCCATCTCGTGATGTGAGACCAACGTTTGCTCGCCAGGCGTGCCCGGCTGCTCGTAAAGAAACAGAAACTTTGGCGAAACCATGGCAGCTACCAGTGCGAATTCGACTGCACTGTCATAGGATTCGTCGACTGCAAATGCCTGATCAAACAATGCGGCGTACTCGTCAATTTCGGTATCGCTTACGGGCCGACGAAATGCTTGTGGCAGGAAATTACCCAGAA
>JAPOKD010000386.1 GCA_029977825.1 Planctomycetota bacterium
CACCATGAAAATCATCCCCAAGACAATCAAGGTGATCACATGGGCCGGAATCCTGGCCCCAATTCTGGTGATCCATGCCACAGAGAAGTTAATCGCCCAAGCTCCATTGGACTTCACCGAGAACGGCTTCACCGAAAACTTTGACAAGTTCGACCCAAGCCGCTTCCAGACAGAGATTCCGAACCGAAACAGCCGTATTCGAAAGGGAGTTCTTTGGACCAGTGGAGACAGCGGTGGCAAATATCCACCGATGATCCGTCTGGACCTCGCCCCCCTTGGGCTTGCGGCCCAAGATCTGGAAATCTCTTTTCGATTCCGTTTCCTGGAGCAAAACTGCCTGATCTGGTTTTTTATTGACGGAGACGATGGTTTTGGCAGTGTTGACCATCTATTGCGTGTCAAGCTTCTCGCTGGCGGCGTCCAGCTTCAAATCGACAGTCACTCACTGGATGCTAACGACCCCAGACGTCAGAGCAAAGATCGCGCCGCAGACAAAGTGAGTGGAGCTTTTCGTCTCAGCCAAAAGTTGCCAAAAGACCCCATCGAACTCAAAATTCATCAGTGGCATGACATCAAAGTCGTCTTTCGCGGTCGCGATGTGACAATTTCAGTCGATGACCAAAAATGGAACAAGACGCTACACAACCCCAGCTTCCATGCGAACAAGCACAAACTGCTGTGGATGCAGAAGAGTGGCAAAAAAGGTATTGAGATCGACGATCTCAAAATCACCAAGGCAAATGATCCGCGTTGACGTTTGACTGCGAAGTTCCCGAATGGCACTTTATCCGGAATGCCCCGATTCCAGACGTACCGGAATTCCTGCATCGCGCATGATCTGTTTTGTTTCCGAGATCGTGAACTGCCCAAAATGAAAGATACTGGCTGCCAAAGCTGCGTCGGCTTTTCCTTTTTGAATGGCATCAACCAGATGGGTGGGACTGCCTGCCCCGCCGCTAGCCACCACTGGAATGGAAACGGCCTCACTTACAGCGGCTGTAACCGGCAGGTCGTAGCCATCACAGGTTCCGTCAGCATCCATACTGGTCAGCACAATTTCGCCTGCACCGAGCGACTCGACTTCACGAGCCCAGTCCACTGCCATCAGCCCGGTAGGTTTCCGGCCCCCATTGATGTGGACCTCCCAAACCTCTTCACCATCTTTGACAACTCGCTTGGGGTCGATATTGACCACAATGCATTGACTTCCGAATCGGTCCGCTGCTCTGCGAACGAACTCAGGATCTTTGCATGCAGCAGAATTGATCGAGACTTTGTCGCATCCGGCAGACAACAGTGAGCGGACATCATCGATGGTACGCACCCCGCCTCCGACCGTCAGTGGCATAAAAACCTGTTCGGCCGTCCGCCGCACCACATCAAGAATGATGTCACGTTTTTCATGACTCGCAGTGATATCCAGAAAGACAAGCTCATCGGCCCCCTCATCTTCGTATCGGCGGGCTACCTGCACAGGGTCGCCGGCATCTCTCAAATTGACAAAATTCGTACCTTTTACAACTCGGCCATCGTGAACATCAAGGCAAGGAATAACACGTGCAGCAAGCATGATTCTGATCCGGCTTTGGGGTGAATTTGATTTGCAAACGCAGTGGTACAAACGACATCAGTAGCTACGTGCAACTTCACGCGCAACATCCGCTTCACGCGCGAAGAATCTGTTCCGTCATCTGCTGGCATTGCCCATGATAGCCATTGCCAAACAGATTCAGATGGTTCAACAAGTGGTAGAGAACATAAACATTGACGCGGCGTTGCCAACCTGCGTTCATGGGAAAGACCTGCTGATAACTGTCATAAAACAGTTCGGGGCATGCCCCAAACAGCATCAGCATGCCAAATTCTGCTTCGCGGCAACCGTAATAAACGGCTGGATCAATCAACACAGGTCGACCTTCGATATCGCAGAGATAGTTTCCACTCCACAAGTCTCCGTGCAGCAGTGATGTATTTTCGGAGCGTCCATCTAGGAATTGGTCCAAACCAGCGATGACTCTCTCGCAATTTCGACGCAATGCACCGTCAATCGACTGTTGATCGATGCCCCACCGCAACTGAAAACCAAGCCGACGCTCAGCTACAAAATCAACCCACCGATCCTGTGGCTGATTGACCTGTTTGGCTGCCCCCAGAAAGTTATCGTGTTCCAGACCAATCCGGGTCCCTGAAGTGCATCGATGCATTTCCGCCAAGCCTGCTCCAAGATCACGAAAAAAGGCCGCTCCTGGAGGTTTTTGATCGATCCAATTCATGATCAACCAAGCTTGCTCACCCGAGACACCTATGGCCTCGGGATGGGGGGTACCGACGGTCGCGGCTGCCGCCAAACGCGTTAACCCATCCGCCTCCGCTTGAAAATTGTCCAGAAAAGACTTGTGGTTTCTTTTGACGAACCAACCCTGTTGATGCCTTTGACGGTTCTCTGTGACAACGCGACAACCTTCACTGATACATCCGCCAGTCACCTGCTGCTGATCAACGACAGTCAAATCAATCGACACTAGCGATGATAAAGCTCTCTGCAATTCGTCCATCAGCATCAGCAGGTTAACGGGTAAGGGCATGCAGGCGACTATTTCATGTCATAGTCAGCAGGTTTTTTCCCTTTGATGTACTTTCCAAAACCAAACTTGGTAGGAACATACTCGCCAACCAGATCGACTTTCAAATCCGGCTTGATTTTGTTCTCCATGCCGATACACCAGTAAGCAGCATTGACCAACATTCGTCGGACCCCTTCACTGGGAAGATCATCTGCGGAGCCCATGGTTGTCGTGAAGGTTCGCCCATTCTTGTAGGTCCTGGTCCAACCGATCGGCATCATGGGATCATTTTTCTTTCCCTCGAGAGGCTTGTCGTCGGGCTTCATTCCAACAAGCACCTGACCTTGAATGATTGTATGGGCATCGCCACTGAGTGGTAAGCGAATTCCGTAAACATCAGTGGGGCCCCAGACGTCACCGTCTTTGATACCGGTCGCAATGGGATGAGCTGCATCGGCAACAATTCCGCGTGTTGACTGTCGCCCGTGCTGTCCATGATGCGATACCCATGTTTCGCCAAAAATCTGCTTACCAAAACCACCTTCATACTCCGGTTTACGGTAGTTAAAGCTGTACTTCGCGAACTTACGATCGCCAGGAATGTTGAAGGAGTGGGTTGATGTGCGGAGAGCCATCATGGGTCGTCCAGCCTCGGCATAATCGACGATCCGCTGCATCTGGTCGTCCTCAAGATTTCGGAACCTGAGCCCGAAAATCACCAAGTCAGCATCCGCCAACGCTTCCAAGCCAGGAATATTGGTCACGTTCTCGGGGTTGATCTCACCGGTTTCAGGATCGATTGCAAACAGAACGGTACATTTGAAACCATGATGTTTCGAGAGAATTTTCCCCAATTGTGGCAGTGCTTCTTCACTTCGATATTCATGATCGCCGGAAACCAGCACAATATGCTTACCGGCACCCGGCCCCTGGCCACCCGGAAACACCAACCAACGCTCATCCGCGAAAGCCACGACTGCGAACAAAGACACCAAGAAGGGGAAACAAAGACGAATCATGTAAGGTTCACTCGCGGAAGGGAGGAAAGGGGCATTGGAACGGCGTTGGATATCGGCGCGGCTAATCTTACGGAAAGCCTGCACACCTGTGTCACCGATCAGTTTTGTCGACAATCGGTGTTGTCGCAAATCAATTTCTGAATTGTCGGGAAGTCGTCCAGTTGCATGGGTAACATCGCCATAGAACAACGGCAACTCCGACCCCATGATAACTACTCAATGCGGTCAACTCCAACATTGGAGCATCCTGAACGATGCTCAGCCCAACCTTGCAGCCTCTGGCTCTTACCTCATCCAACTGCACGGAATCGCGAATCACGACAATTTGTTATCTTGTGTGCGAGAAATGAACTTGGCAGCCGTCCACCAGGGAGTCCAACCACGTGTCGACCATGATCACCGAAGCAGCCCAGTTACAACGCGCGACTGGGTGGGACCGGACGCTGGCAAGAAGCCCCCAAGAGCGTGATCGACTTCGTAATTACATCGCCTTCCAGATGGCATCTGCCGGTCTCTCACCGCCTGACGAGGCCAACAATTCCGACTCGATGGCCAGTTTTTCAACCGGGATTCTGAACAGTCTGCGAGAAAAGAATCGCCTGCTGTCCGAACATCGCGCGCCGATTGACTCACGGATTGAGGCGTTTTTGCAGGAGTACTTTCGTGGCTGCAGCATGGATAGCCCACTCAGACTCCCCAGCCGCTCATTGACCCTCGACCGGCACGGCATGGCGAGAGAATTAAGCCTGCCTGTCAACGGCCACTCATTCCAGAACGACCTGGTCAACTCGTACCGCTGCTTGAATGGTGTGCTGAATAATCCACGTGCCGACCGACGTACCACTGCTGGCACGTTTCACATCACAGAGGATGGACTTGCCATTCCGAGAGATAAGCGCGCAGTACCGCGGAATGCCTTCGTAAGATTGTTTCATGCAGCAATGAAGCCACCCAGGGATATGATGCTGCTGCCATATACATCGGAATCGTCGAACCGCGCTGAGTCATGGGTGTCGCTGCTGCTGAGGCCTGCGGTCTGCCCGGAAGTGCCAGGCTACTGCGAAGCACAGTTTATGGAAACGCGTTTCTTTGCACCCGGTAGCCTTGTCAGCAATCTGGATTTTGTAGAGTCGATTTTCGGGAACGCCGGCGACCCACTCACAGCAGCGAACGATGCTGCACTCGATGTCAAATCGTGGAGTGGGCACACAGGTTGCGTGATTCTGGCACCACATCTTGTGCACTTGCGAAAAAAAGACCTGGGTTTGCCTCATTGGGATGACGCAACAGAGCGTCAACGCGCGGACTCAATGTGCTGGAAAGACGATTCCGAATGCTACAACGATGGCAGTGCTTTCAAGCTGTCCTGTCGTGACGCTTCCGGTGTGATGGTTACTTTGATTGCCGACAACTACTACGGCTATTGCAAAAAGGAAGTCAAAACACAAATCAGCTTCGCAGCGAATCTGATGGGCAACGCTGAAGAAGAACACGCAGGTGGAGCTCTGGCCTTCGCGTCATACTCGTTGGGCAGTGACTTTCTGGTCAACAGCAGACGTTACAACGGGCGATCCTTCAAAACCATCGCCAAGGAGTATGACTCATTCATTGATGTTCATCCTGAAGGCTACGGAGTTGATCGCAAAGACCCCAGCGTGATCTACATACCGGAAGATGCCTACGCCACGCTGGAAGAACGCTGTGTGCGGTGGACCTCGAACGGTAAAGTGCATCGAATTCCGTTGACGCCAAAGAACATTTACATCGCCCCTAGCGGATACAAGATTCGCCTTGAAAAGCACCCAGCAGCTCCTTCATGGCGTTTGATCGGTACTGCGGCCGAAGGAATATTCTGCCACAAACCGTGCACGGTCAGCGGTGGCGGCAAAAGTGAAATCAGCAAAAGCCTTCGTGACTACATGCTTTACGGGCCGATTTTTGTCGCTGACATCGAGCGTGACTTTGAAAAGCTGGATGAGATCTTCAGCCGCTCTTATGAGAACCGCTGGCGCGATGACATGCCCGACAGACCTGATTACAGTCAGCGTCCGAGCCGTGGAGTTCTGGACTCGACACGCAGCTTGGGAAGCATGATTCAACTACTGACGCCACAACCGAATTACAGCAGCGAATACACAGCCTGGCTGGAAACCATCCCAGAACACGTTTATGCCCTCGCATTAATCATCAAGAGATTCGTTCAG
>JAPOKD010000430.1 GCA_029977825.1 Planctomycetota bacterium
AGTGATTTGTTTCTCAAGAAGTGATTCTTGCCCTCCGAAACCCGCAACTCATCCCACCCTGAAATCAACGCAATGCACAACTCAGCCAAAATCCAGCGACGTGCCGTACTCCAGGGAGTTGCCGGACTTGCCTTGGCGCTTCCCCCTCTGGAAGCAATGGGCAGGGGTGTTACCGACAACTCGCCAAAACGTTTTTGCGCGATCTACACAGCCAATGGCATGTCCTTGCCCAAGACAGAGCATGGAATCGATCAATGGAGTTGGTTTCCAGCAAAGGAAGAATCGGGCGAATTTGTTTTTGGTGAGTCAACACTTCCTTTGAAAGCGTTCCGTGAACATCTCAGCTTCATGGGTGGCCTGTACCACGAGAACGGAGTCAAAGCCGACCCCCACACCTGCTCGGACATGTGGCTGACAGGTGCCCCACTGCATGATTCG
Organism: Planctomycetota bacterium; assembly: GCA_029977825.1. Classification (GTDB taxonomy): domain Bacteria; phylum Planctomycetota; class Planctomycetia; order Pirellulales; family Pirellulaceae; genus Rubripirellula. The sequence continues at coordinate 439 of JAPOKD010000430.1, forward strand.
ACCCGAGAGACCTACAACACTGTCGGAATTGATCAAGTCATTGCTCAGCACACCAAACAGTACTGCCGACAACCTTCTCTGGTTTTGTCCATTGACGCAGGTGTTGGATTTCTCTCACGCACTGGCACAATCTCCTACGACCTTCAAGGACGCCCGATTCCTGCAGAGAACAGTCCGCGCCGGGTATTTGATCGACTGTTCAAAGTTGACCAGAATTCGATGAAGGCACAGCGTGAAAAACTGAGGTCGAAAATCAAACTTGTCGATGCAGTGCTCGAGAGTTCACAAAAATTCAACCAGCAGCTTGGGGCGGCGGATCGTCGCAAAATGGACCAATACCTCGCTTCTCTCAATGAGATCGAATCTCGCCTGATTGCTTCGGAAAAGTGGATTGATATCCCGCTAAAAAAACAGGACCACTCGCACCTGAATCTTGATGTCAAGAAAGAAGATGACCCACGTGAGTACTATCGCAACATGTTCGACCTGATTTCACTCGCATTCGACGCTGACATCACCCGCAGTGTTGCTTTCATGCTGAATCGTGAGGATGGTATGGGCATCAGTGATACCTTTCCCCTGAAACTCGGTTTGAGCAGGACCCATCATCAGTTGTCTCATGCTGGTGACAAAGCCGGACAATTGGATTTTGCCAAATACGACCTCTTTCTGAGTGAGCAAATCGCCGGATTCATGCGTCGCCTGCAGCAGTACAAAGATCTCAACGGTACCTTGCTGGACAACACGCTGGTACTTTACGGCAGTGGAGCCAGCACAACCCACTGGTCCAAGAACTTGCCCACTCTGGTTGCAGGTGGTGCCAACATGGGCCTGAAACACGGTCAGTACTGGCGACAAGGCGAAACACGAATGGCCAACCTGTATCTCAGCATTCTTCGTGCAATGGGTATTCAGGCCGACTCATTTGCTGACAGCACGGGGACACTGCAGAATTCCATTTTCAGCACTGCTTGAGTCCAAATTTCGATGATGTGTGCCAAGGCATAGATTTTGGCACTCGTCCACCAGCAACGTCTTATTTCCCATCCTCCCTTTGCTGCCTAGCCATCGCCATGCACCACTTAAAAAGTCTTCTGTGCCTGATTCTACTTGGTCTTGCATCGCCCCAGTTTGCCTTGAAAACCCAAGCGGACTGGCCCAGCTGGCGAGGTATTGATGACTCGGGCAGTGTCGCTGATGGCGATTATCCTGAGGAAATCAGCGACCAGACCATTCGCTGGAAAACTCCCCTCCCCGGCAAGGGGTGCTCCACACCGATTGTCGTCAATGACACTATCTACCTGACTGCACCAAAAGACGGAAACGATTCCCTGCTGGCAATGGACTGGGATGGCAAGATCAAGTGGACCACCTCTTTTGGCGCGGAGGTCAAAGGAAAACACCGAAACGGATCAGGCAGTAATGCATCACCTGTCAGTGATGGTGACGCAATTTATGTCTACTTCAAAAGCGGAACGTTCGCAGCCGTGGAACCGGATGGTAGCATCCGTTGGCAAACCAACATCGTTGAACGCTTCGGAAAAGACACTCTTTTCTGGGACCACGGAACCTCGCCTGTTCTAACTGATCAAAACGCTGTGCTGGCTCGAATGCACAACGGCGAATCGTGGTTAGCTGCTTTTGACAAGAAGACGGGGAAACTTGCATGGAAAGTGGCTCGCAACTACGAGACCCCAGTAGAGTGTGATCATGGATACACATCCCCCCTTGTAATCCAGCATGATGGAAAACAGGCACTGCTGGTTTGGGGTGCCGAGCATGTGACCATCCATGATGCCACCGACGGCAGTACCCTTTTGTCTTGTGGCGGCTTCAACCCCGAATCCAACAAACTGTGGCCGGCCATCGCAATGCCGGTTATCGTTGATGACGTAGCTGTAATTGCCTATGGCAGAAACGACCGCAAGCTGCCGTTGATGTTTGGTATCCGGCTTAGTGGCAGCGGCGATGTGACAGCAAGTAATCATCTATGGCAACGAGACGACATCTCGACATTTGTCCCAAGTCCCATCGCTTACCAAGGCAGGGTTTACATGGTCCGCGATCGTGGCGAGGTGGAGTGTTTGGACCCTGCAACGGGGAAAACGATCTGGAGTGATGCCCTTCCCAAAGCACGCAGCTCCTACTACGCGTCGCCACTGATCGCCAACGGCATCTTGTATGCACCGCGTGAAGACGGAGCTTTGTTCATCGCAAGCGTTAAAAACGATCAATTCAAATTGTTGTCTGAAAATGAATTGAATGAACCGGTGATTGGGTCACCTGTACCCGAACGCGGCAACGTATTGATTCGTGGTGAAAAGCACCTGTACTGCATCCAGTAGGCTGCCCCCCAGGCCCTAACCATGAAACAAATGGTTAACTTGCCACATCGTCCCCGACTTAAAGCGAACCCAAGCACCACCATTTTCCCTCGCAATCGAATTGCCAAACCCTCAAGCGTCACTGGCACGCTGCGCCGCAGGATCAAGATTCCTGACAGAACACTTGCGGGTTTCGCATACGGTCAACGACCTACTTGCTGTACATTTGCAACCCCACCCTTTGCATACGTTCGATCCGAGTGATCGCCCTGCTTAAAGTCGCCCTTCCCACACCAATACTTCTGCTTTGTTTATTTCCTGCCATCGGTTCGAAATGCTCGTGCATTGCCTGGGTTTGGTGTGCGCAATAGTTCTCGGTTTTTCCAATGCCCATGCCGCAGACGCAACGTCGTCCGCGGAATCAAAGATCCAACCAGACTACAAGCGTGATGTTCTACCAGTGCTACAGAAACACTGTTTGAAATGCCACGGGCAAGAGAACCAGGAAGGCGGAATACGTCTGGAAGGATTGTCGCAGGATCTTATTACCGATCGCAGAGCGGCCGAGACCTGGCACGAAGTCCTGAATGTGGTGTCAGCAGGCGAGATGCCTCCAGAAGACTCATCCACCATGACAGAAGCTGAAATCCACATGCTGACTCAGTGGATATCAGGAAAAATAAAACAGGCCATTGAGTCTCGACAGCAAACCGATGGACGCGTGATCCTGCGCAAAATGAATCGACAGGAATACCAGAACACGATGACAGACTTGTTGGGTTTGGAGATGGACTATGTTCGGGACCTACCGCCGGATGCTGTATCGTCTGATGGATTCAACAATGATGGCCAAGCACTGCGAATGTCAGCGTTTCAACTGGAATGCTATCTCGACGCAGCACGCCGCGCAATGGACCGTGTCCTGAAATCGGGTGAGGCTCCGGAAATTTTTCGACATGAGTTTGCAGAAAGCCGGAATGACAAGTGGATCAGCACGGCTGTAAAGTCGAACCGACTCGGTCGTCAGCAGGAATTCCTCGCCAAAATGAAGGAGTATCCTGACGAGGGCGAATTTATTGTGACGGTAAAGGTCGCGGCAGAATTGATACCGGATGGCGGACTTCCGCTACTCGAAGTGTCTGTCGGTTATTGTCCCGACACGCAGATTCTGGTCAGGGAATTTGAACCGATCGAGGTGTCAGAACCTGACGTGCAGGTTTACGAGTTTCGTGGGCAACTGGAAGACTTTCCATTGCCGGTCCGTGGGCAGGGCAAGTATCCGGGCCTGGTTATTCGCGTTCGCAATGTGTACGACGATGGCAGTGAACTGCCCAAAGAGCAGAAGGATGAACAGAAAAAGAAGTACTATCCTGATGAGCCCCACCTACCGAAGCTGCTGATTCAATCCGTCCAGTTTGAGGGTCCGGTGTTTGAGCAGTGGCCGCCAGCTAGCCATCAGCAGATCGTATTTGAATCACCGTTGCAGAATGTCGATGACATGGCATACGTGCGTGAGGTTCTGTCAAAGTTCATGACAAAGGCTTTCCGCCGCCCCGTCGGTGACGATGAGCTGCAACGTTTTGCTGATCACTACGATTTCATTCGCCCCGACTTTCCATCGCAACTTGAAGCATTGCGTGAGACGCTGGCATTAGTTCTGATCCAACCTGAGTTCCTGTATCTTGTTGAGCCTGCCGGTGATAAAAAGAGATCCGTTAACGGCTGGGAACTGGCATCGCGACTGTCCTATTTTATATGGAGCACGATGCCAGACGCTAGGCTGCTGGAACTGGCAGCCAGCGGCAATCTTATGAAGGACGACGTGCTGTCAGCGGAAGTTCAACGGATGCTATCTGATCAACGTGCCTCACGATTCACAGAACAGTTCACAGACCAGTGGCTTCAACTGGACAGAATCGAGAGCGTTGCCGTTGATGCCAAACGTTACCCAGATTTTGACGATTCACTCAAGAGTGCATTCCGTCAGCAGACACATGCACTGTTTGCAAAAACCCTGCATGAGAACGAGAGTATTTTTCAATTGATCGATGCTGACGTCATCATGCTGAACGAACGGTTGGCCCGGCATTACGGGATACCGGGTGTGATGGGTACCGGCATGCGACCAGTACCACGGATGCCAGAAGATCATCGCGGTGGACTCCTGACTCACGGTAGTATTTTATTGTCGAACTCAACAGGCTCGGACTCGCATCCGATTCGCAGAGCGGTGTGGATTCGAGATCGCATCCTCAATGATCCGCCCGCGCCTCCACCTCCTGACGTACCCACGCTGGAGGATGGAGACCCCGACTTCCGAAAACGGTCAATTCTCGAACAGCTCGCGATCCACCGTAAAAAAGCAGCCTGCAACAACTGCCACAAAAACCTTGATCCATGGGGCATTGCCTTGGAGGGTTTCGATGCTGTGGGATTGCATCGAAAGCCCAACCAGACGCAGGCAGCCGAAAATAAAACCATTCCAACGACGACGAACAGACTGCCGGGTGGTGTAGAATTAGCGGATGTGCAGAGCCTGAAACGTCATCTTTTGGAGTCACGCAAAGATGACTTTTCACGCTCATTGGTGATTCATCTACTGACCTACGCTCTCGGACGCCCCATCCAACTGACAGATCAAAATGCAGTGCATGA
>JAPOKD010000284.1 GCA_029977825.1 Planctomycetota bacterium
GGTCGATGCGGGCAGTAGCACCAACTTCTCCTTCGATATCACCGGTGGTGGTGCTCTTTTCCAGCTGGGGCCGGATGTTACTACCAACCAGCAAGCCAGGCTCGGAATTGGAAGTGTCAGTACCGGACAACTTGGTGGAGCCAATGGACGTCTGTACGAGCTCGGAAGCGGTCAGGCTCGAAGCCTGGAAAACGATGTCGCTGGTGCTTCTGTGATCATTGAAGATGTGATTGCAAAAGTGACTGGTCTTCGTGGTCGATTGGGTGCATTCCAATCAACGACCCTGAACAGCAACATGGTCAGTTTGAATGAGACACTTGCTAATCTGCAGGAAGCAGAGAGCTCGATCCGTGACGCTGATTTTGCTCAGGAATCTGCAAATCTGACGCGTGCTCAAATCCTGGTCCAATCGGGTACCAACGTGTTGGCACTGGCCAACCAGAATCCTCAGAACGTGTTGTCATTGCTGCGTTAGTCGCGGCTTGAGACCCATAGCAACCAGATAGTGGTTGATAGCAAAGGCCGGCGAGTCCATCTCGCCGGTTTTTTTGTTTTTTTGGCGAGGGTTTTACGATACAGGGCATCTCGGCCGCCATTTTGCTGGATACGGGTGATTCGATTTGACGATCTTTCCGGATGACGTAGGTTCTGATGGACCCTATTCGTTAAATACCGGGAATTGGGCTCGGTATAGCTCTCGCAAGGCAATCCACGGCAAAATATGGGGCGTATTCAATCCTCTATCGGTTTGATTACCGGCACTGATATCGGTGGCACGGTGGATCAACTGGTCGCTTTGAGTGGCCGGCCGCGGGACCGTCTTGTTAAAAGCACTGCTTTGCTGCAGCAGGAGCAACAATCGCTCGCAGAATTGACAGCTGCTGTCATCGGCGTGCAGCTAGCCGGGCAGAAACTGGCCAATACGTCAACTTTTCGCTCTAAAACTGCAACCAGTAGTAATAGCGACGCATTATCTGCCATCGCGGGTACCAAATCGGAGGCGGGGAGTTACGTCGTGCGGACCTTGCAGGCCGCCTCAACGCACACCGTCGGATCTTTGCAGCGATTCGCTTCTTCCGAATCGGCGCTCGGGTACGCCGGGACCTTGAAAATTCAACCTTCGGGAGGCTTCATTGACGACTCAGCGGCACTCGCAGGATTGAATGGTGGTCGAGGTGTTCAAGCGGGCAAAATTCGACTGACCGACCGAAGCGGAGCTTCGGCTGAGGTTGATCTCACTACAGTACGTACCGTCAATGACGTGATGGAAGCGATCAACGATGCTGAGGTCGACATCAAAGCGACGACGGTTGGTGATGCCATTCGTTTGACTGATCTTACTGGCAGCACTGTTTCCAACTTGAAGGTTGAGCAACTGGGGGATGCGGAAACCGCCGCCGACCTTGGTTTGTGGGGAGTTGATAGTGCTTCTTCCACGGTCACGGGGTTTGAAATCGAAGTTCCCGCGACGACACTTGCACTTCGTGGTGCCGCTTTGAGCGAGTTGAACGGAGGTCAAGGTCTTGGCCCCCTGACGAATCTCGACATCGCCTTAGCCGACGGAAGTTCAGCCTCGGTTGATCTTTCCACTGCAGCCAATACAGCGGAAATAGTTGATGCAATCGATGCCTCAGGTTTAGCGCTGATCGTGCGAGTCAATGATGCGGGAACTGGTTTCCGTGTGAGGGATGTCTCTGGGGGAAGTGGAAGCTTCACAATTTCATCTACCGACGGCACGGCAGCAAGCATCGGTTTGGAATCAAGCACGACAGATGCGATTATCTACGGCGACAATCTGAATCGTCAAACGGTCACGACCAGCACCTTGTTATCTGATTTAAACCAGGGTAACGGGATCGATACCGGTAGCTTTACAATTACCGATAGCGCTGGCGTTGTGGGTGCCGTAAACCTGAAGGTTGAAGGAATCACGACCGTGGGTGGTTTGGTGGACGCCATCAATGCACTTTCCACGGGTGTAACAGCATCGCTGAACGATGCGGGGGACGGGATCACTCTTGTCGACACAGCGGCAGGGAGCTCAACCTTGGAGGTGTTGGATACGGGAACTGGCACAGCTGCCGCCGACCTCGGTATCGCCGGAACCGCGGAAGTACAGTTAGTGGCGGGGGCAAGTGTTTCTGCCTTAGTCGGAACACAGTCTGCCGAGATTGAAGTGGAGGCGACCGATACGCTTGCATCTCTCGCAGCCAAAATCAATGATACAGGTCGCTACGCCACGGGGTCCGTTGAGGCGAATGATGACGATACGTTCTCGTTGCGGCTGCTCAGTAAGAAAGGTGGCGAGGGCGGCAGGTTCGCGATTGAAACTTCAGGTTTTGACTTGGATCTGAGAACTACATCCACCGGACTGGATGCAAAGATTTCAGTTGCTGCTGACGGCGGACCCGCCCGCATCCTGTCGTCGACCGACGGTGTGTTCGAGGTTAATGGAGGTGAGAGCGGCGCGGCGTTGATCACCTCGGCGACCTTGCTTGACGATATTGCAGGCGGTGCTGACCGCGGCAGTTTTACGATCACGGACAGCTCCGGGGCGATTGGTGCCGTCAACCTGATTGCCGAAGGAATCACGACGGTTGGTGGTCTGATGGATGCCATCAACAGTTTGGGGATTGGCGTTCAGGCCTCCTTGAATGATGCTGCCACTGGTTTAGCAATCACGGACACAGCTGCCGGATCAGAATCTCTTGTGATTGCCGATACTGGATCTGGGGTGGCCGCTGCCAGCCTGGGAATCGCCGGAACCGGTTCGGTTCAGACCGTCGGAGGGGCATCGGTGACTGCTTTGGTAGGGCCCGCGGAAAGTTCTGATGATACGGTTACCAGCGGCTTGTCGTTTACGCTGAAGCAGGTTACCAGCGAAGAAATCACGATTGATGTCGAAAACGATTCATCCACCGTGGTCAGTGCGGCCGAGTCGTTGGTGTCTCAGTACAACCTGCTGGTCGATAAAATCGACTCGCTGACATTCTTCAACGCTGATACGGACGAGGTCGGTTTGCTGTTTGGGTCGTCAGAGACCCTCAGGATACAAACAGGTTATTCCAGACTTTTGTCAGGTCGGATCGTGGGCGCTGGGGACCTGAAGTCAATTGGTCAAGTTGGTCTGGGATTCACTGAAACCGGCAAACTCGAACTCAGTAGTTCGAAACTTCAAAAAGCCATCGAAAATGGATCGCAGGATGTAGAAGAGTTTTTTAGTACCAGTGATTCAGGCTTGGCTGCCAAGCTTGATTCGCTGGCCGAAAAACTGGCCGGTGAAACAAACAGCATGTTGTTGAACCGCTCGGAAACCTTGACAACGCAGATCGAATTCAACAACGACCGGATTGATGCATTGAATGTACGTTTGGAAAACGAACGCGAAAGGCTTTTGCGACAGTACTATTCAATGGAACAGGCGATCGCCAAGATCCAAAGTAACCAACAGGCAGTATCTCAAATAGCCCCTATCAGTATTCCCACATAAATGATGTGGTGACTGACCCAATGACTCAGTGGAAGAGTGAACTTGATGAACTTTCGTGACGGACAGATAGCTAGACGAGACAATGGTAGTGGCGGGGAACAATACCTCGAGTCCGTGGTGCGAACCGCGTCGCCAGCAAAACTGCGACTGATGTTAATTGAACGGGCGGTTGGTGTTTCTGAAAGTCTCGAACATGCATGGCGTGAAAATCCGGGGCAAGGTCCTAATGAACAATCGCTGAAACTGTTTGAATTGATAAATGAACTGCTTCGCGGCGTCGTTGGTAGCAAACAAGGCGACGGAGAAGACATCTGTAAGCAAGTTTCGGATCTGTATGTGTTTCTAATCAAGCACCTTTTGCTCGCTGAGCAAAGTAGTGACGTTGCGTCAATCGAGGAGATTCGTGCTGTTTTGCAGGTAGAAGCCGAAACCTGGCGGTTAGCCTGTGCAAACGAGGTCCCCGCGGGGTCGCAGCATCTGGGCTTTGGCAGCAGCGCAAGCAGCACTGGCCTCAACCTGGAAGCCTGAACCCATTTTTTCCCGAATCTCCAGTCCCGAATCTCCAGTCCCGAATCTCTGGGGTCGCTGTGTTGGACGAGATGGCTGAGGTCGGGTTGCTGCAGTGGGGGTGGCAATCGCCTGAGGTCAGGAAAAAGCGGTGTTTCGAGGATTTTTGCAAAGTGTCTGTGATTGCATTTTGTAACGATTTGCAATCGCAAGTTGTCGAGTTGCTTGCCGCGCGCTATCCTAATCACACGGGTTGGCTGTTCCTGTCAACTGTTTTTTCTTTGAGAGGTATGAGTGATGATTCGCTTTGTTTTGGTGCTGCTTGGTGCGGCGTTTGGGATCAGTGCGGCGGTTTGCTACGCTCAAGAGGCAAGACCTGAGCCCAAGGCAGCCATTGTCGGCAAGGATAGTGGCCAAAACTCCGAAAAAGAGAAATCGTCTGCAAAGTCTGCTGACAAGTACCTACGCATCAAAAAGTCTGAACAGGGTCAGCCTCAAGCGCTTCAGACAGCGATAGTGAGATACGTTGGCAAAAAAGGCACTGAGAATGCTGGAAAAATCGTTGATCTGGTAGGTGTTGTTCATATTGGCCAGCGCGAATATTACGAGGACCTGAATAAGAAACTAGGGAAGTACGATTCAGTTCTATATGAACTGGTGGCACCTGACGGGACTCGTATCAAACCGGAGGATCTCAAGAAAAGTCGCTCCGTGATCGGCTCGATGCAGTCTGGCATGAAAGACATGCTTAACCTCGAGTATCAGTTGGAATTGATTGACTACCTCGCTGAGAACTTTCGACATGCGGACATGAGCCCCGAAGAGTTCGCAAAAGATCTGGAACGCAGAGACGACAGCGTTTTGAAAATGGTCGCACGGATGATGGGGGCGGGTTTGGCCAATCAGTCGGGCGGTGGCGATGCTGGAATGTTGTTGGCGTTACTCAGCAGCGACCGGTCCATGCGGCTCAAGCAGACGATGGCAAAACAGTTGGTAGATGTGGGAACCATGAGTGCAGGGATGAATGACGCCAACGGTGAGAACACCATCATCAAAGGACGGAATGCGAAAGCCTTTAGTGTCTTGGAAGATGAACTCGCAGGTGATGCCAAGCGTGTGGCTGTTTTCTATGGTGCGGGGCATCTACCTGACATGGCCCAGCGACTTGAAGATGATTTTCAGATGTCCGAACGAAAGACCACCTGGTTGGATGCATGGGATCTGACTCGCAATTGAGCTGATGCACTTCAGATTTGTTATGGGGGCAGTCCATTGAAACCAATGCGACGGTTGGGCTTGTTGCGTTTTCGCCTCGGTGCGCTATCAGATCGGGAGAATTTGCCACTTCGACCTTCATGGTCTGCCAGTGAAACAGGTTTGGGTCCGAGTCATTGTTCTAAGGAGTTCAGCGTTTACTCGGCCGCCTGGCAGATGCGCTTCCGATGTTTGCTGTAGCAACGCCCGGTGGAGTCATTCCACCTGATAGTCCCGGAGCGGTTGGGCATTTGGACGGCGCGGATGTCTGCAGCAAATCCTGGCAGGCCAAGGAGGCACTGCGTCAGGCTTACGAGCGGATTTAATTTGCCCGCATGATCACAGCAGGTTTCTGGGTAAGCCGCAGCGATGACGTGGCTTAAGCTGGCTGGGCTGTTTGCATCCCATCTAGTAATGCGGCAGCGGCGTCGCTCTTGTTAAGAACATAGTAATGAATGCCCGGAACTTGTTGTGCCATGAGATCCAGTGTCTGTGCTCGGGCGTGTTCAACACCAATTTGAAATTGGTCCGCAGGGTCATCGGTAGCGGTCATGGCTGATGCTAATTCAGAGGGGATAGCAGCCTTGCACATGCTCGCGATACGGGTCGCCTGCTTGAAGTTCGTGACCGGTAGAAGTCCTGGGACGATCGGAATGGTGATGCCCACCGATTCACAGTTGTCTCGGAATCGATAATAGTCCGCGTTATCGTAGAACAATTGCGTGATAATGATGTCTGCACCTGAGTCAACTTTGCGTTTCAGGTTGTCCAGATCAGTTTGTGCGTCAGGGGCTTCCTGATGCACTTCGGGGTAACCCGCCACAGCAATTCCAAAATCGAATTGCTTCCGAATCAATTCGACCAACTCATTGGCATATCGCAGCCCACCCTCGACGGCTTGGAATTCGGTGGTGCCCTGCGGGGGATCACCGCGAAGCGCTACGATGTAATCGGTGCCCCGCTCTTTGGCTTGATTAAGGTAGGCTTCCAGTTCACCAACTGTCGAGTTTACGCAGGTCAGATGTGACGCGACTGGTAAGCCTGTCAGTTCGCGTACTTTTTGTAGAACGTCGAGTGTTGCTCCCTGAGTGGATCCGCCTGCGCCGTAGGTACAGGTGAAGAAAGCGGGCTGAAACTGTTTCAGGCGAGTGACATTGTCACACAGGGCTTTAAGCCCCACTTCAGTTTTCGGCGGAAACAATTCGAACGAAATGGCGCATCGCGACGTTGCAAAGTGTGACGCGAGACTCATAAGGTTGCCTGGGGAGAAGGGTGTTGAGGGAAATATTTCGGTAAAGAGTGTTGCGGCACACCGTTGCCAGCACCTCTCGCACCCGGGAGACCGGGTTTCCTGACGAACGATTCACTGGAAAACACAAACCACCAGCAATATTAGTCCGAAATCGGCCGTTTGGCACCGGGCCATGATTCTGGCGATGCATTACCGCTGACTAAAACCCCTTTTCGGTTCCAGCCCAGGTAGGCTTTTACGCTGGCCGGGCAGTATCTCAAGGTCAGTCCGCAACGTCGCCGGTTACTGTGGTTTGGTGAAGAACCATGCACCAACAGATCGCTATGAATTGAGATTTGCCCGGCTGTTAAAGCCGTCAATTTGTGATCCCCATATTTCGACGGTTCCTTAACTGACTGATTGAGAACGTTACCTGAATCAGCTGCGGATGTTTCGAAGTCGATCAGTCCATGTCGATGCGATCCAGTGTAGACCTCCATGCATCCGTTCTCTTGGTCGGCGTCGTCGATCGCCAGCCAGACCGTCACCGCCTTGGTTGGTGTCAGTGGCCAGTAACTGCAGTCCTGGTGCCAGTCGACACTTTTGCCGTCCA
>JAPOKD010000928.1 GCA_029977825.1 Planctomycetota bacterium
AAGTATAACCCTTTATTGCCGATTCCGCGTGATGCTGAAACTGGGTTTTGAGCGATCTTTGGTTGGACAGGTGGAAGAAAATGGTTGAAACGCTGCGTTGAATGCAACTCCGAAAACGAGACGATTCATCATTGCAGGTATCTGCCCAAGGTGGCGGTAAACCGTCACAATGAAGGCACGCAGCGACAACCATCAGCTGACGAGTAACTGACCTATTTATTCCAACAGGATTGCGAAGCTCCGCAAATCGCGTCAGCTTTTTTTCAGATCAAGAGTGACATTCTGATAGAACGACGCCTCATGGCTCCTCTATTCCGAGCCTTATTAACTGTAATACAACATGCTGAAAACACTCGACCTACGCGCAACTGATGATCCAAGAGACATCATTCATCGCACGGTGCAGGCATTGGTCGAGGGGCAGGTGGTTGGAGTCCCCACGGATACCGTCTACGGACTCGCGGTAGACGCTCTTTCCGAGACAGCCATTGAAGAACTTTTTCGCATCAAGGGTCGCCAGGTCGATGTTCCGCTTGCGATTTCCGTTGGAAGCCGCGAGGCGGCAGTAGATTTTCTCTGTGAATCTTCACCCTTAGTGAGACGCTTGAGTTACCGCTGCTGGCCGGGACCGCTGACGCTTGTTGCCCCCTGCGACGCTCCTACGTCAGCGGTAACACAATTACCAGAACCGGTGCGGCAGCGAATCACGGGAGATTTTGGCTGCGTAGGATTCCGAGTTGTGGACCACCGTGTTTTGGCACATATTCATCGTTTTTTGTCGGGCCCGGTGGTCTTGACGAGCGCGAATGTCAGCGGCAAAAACTCTCCCACCACTGCCGAGGGGGTAGCCGAACAGTTAAGCGATTCTTTACCACTGCTGCTCGATGACGGTCCGACCCGTTATGGTGGAGCGTCGACGGTTGCCCGAGTCCGAGGGAACCGCTTGGAAATACTACGCGAAGGTGCCATTGAACGTGCTGCCATGAATCAATTTGTAAAACCCGTGATTGTCATCGTGTGTACTGGCAATACGTGCCGTAGTCCGATGGCCGAAACACTGCTCCGCGAACAATTGCGTAAAAAACTGGGCAGTGAGGATGCTGTTCGTGTTCTCTCTGCGGGCGTGGCAGCAGGGGTAGGCAGCGGAGCGAGTCCCCAAGCAGTCGAGGTGATGGGATCCCGCAATCTGGACCTCACTGGCCACAGCAGTCGTCCATTAGACGATGCTGTGATGAACGTGGCTGACCTTGTTTTGACAATGACACGTGGCCACCGTGCTGCGATCCTTGCTGCCTGGCCGAATATGCAGGAGCGTGTTCATACTCTCAGAAGAGATGGTGGTGACATCGCAGATCCCGTCGGAATGCCGGTTGAATCCTATCAGTCGTGCTCAGAGCAGATTGACCAGGAGCTCGCCGCATGGCTCGAAGCCCTCGGTGATGACTTCTTCCCTATAAACGCCTCCAGTAACCAGTGAGGTCAAAAATGCTCAAGGTAACGATCGCCAGTGATCATCGTGGTGTTCACATCAAAGACCGTCTTATTCAGGCACTGGAAGCCCATGGCTTCATTGTAAGCGATGAAGGAACAGATTCAGAAAAGTCAGTTGACTACCCCGACTACGCTCAAGACGTGGCCAAAAAGGTCAGTCGTGGCGAAGCTGATCGCGGAATCCTGATCTGCGGAACAGGAATCGGGATGGCCATCACCGCCAACAAATTTCCTCACGTCCGAGCAGCCTCGTGCTACGACGAAGTGATGGTCGAAATGAGTCGGCGACACAACGATGTCAACGTGCTCTGCCTACCGGGTGACATGATTGGTGACCGGCCGATCGATGAACTGGTACTGATGTGGCTGAACACCGAATTCGACGGTGGGCGTCATGCAGATCGGGTCAAGAAAATTTCGGAAATTGAATCTCAATGCTGCCCTGAACCCGACACCGAAAAAACTCCACTTGATCCCTCCGCATCGTAGATCGATCTGTGATGAGTCCAGCAAACACTGAACCAGCAACTACCGCCGAAAATCAGCCCAACACTGGACAATGGTCTGACTTGATCGGACACGAACAAATCCGCAACTGGTTCGCTGCCGCTATCCAACAGGGACGTTTTGGTGGCAGCATGTTGTTCGTTGGATCGCCGGGATCCGGCAAACGCACTGTCGCAAAACTCATCGCAAAAACCCTGCTATGCGAGAACGTACCGGCAAGAGACATGGCGCCATGCGGCGTCTGCAATTCGTGCATTCAAGTCGAGGCAGACACCCACGTTGACGTGATCAGAGTTTCCAAACCTGCTGATAAGTCGACCATACCACTGGAAAAACTGATCGGCAAAGTTGATGCCAGAATGCAGGAGGGGTTCTGCCACGACATTCAACTCAAGCCACTGATTGGCCAACGCAAGATCGCAATTCTTGAAGATGCTGATTTCCTGAATGAAGAAGGGGCAAACTGTCTTCTGAAAACACTCGAAGAACCACCCGCTGATGCAGTCATCCTCGTCATTGGTACGGTTGAACAACA
>JAPOKD010000699.1 GCA_029977825.1 Planctomycetota bacterium
CCACGATCCCCGCAAGCGAGACCCGTTTCGGGTGTGATGAATGCAACCGAACGGAGCGTTGCATCTTCGCGAAACGAATCCGCGTCGCTGTAGTGCGGTAAGCGTTCCGGACCCTGGACCTGCTGGCCCCAGGTTGGGCTCGTTAAAGTCAGGCAGAGAAATACGCCAGCGATTCGCATCATGTGAGCCAGCCTTTAACAAGCATTGCGGTGAGCACCAGTGCCGCCCAACCAAGCAGAAGGTTTACAGCCACGTACACACCGCAGGCGAACCAGCGTCCTTCGTCCGCCAAGGCGGCTGATTCACCCGCAAAGGTCGAAAATGTCGTCAAGCCGCCGAGAAAACCGACGCGAATCAGTAATTGTGTACGCTCAGAGACACTGTTGGTGACCAGGACGACTTCGGCAAACCCCCCGATCGCAGCACATCCGACCACGTTGACGAAAGTGGTTCCCAGTAGCGTCGACCCCCCCGGAATTGCAATGGATGCAACCGTAATCAGGTAGCGACAGACGGAACCAACCGCACCACCGGTAGCGACAGCTAACAAATTGAGCCAAGTTGTCATAGCGAGAGGCCGTTTTCACCATTGCCTAAGTTTCGGCACGAACTTACGTTAACGCATAGATTCGAGGTTTCTGCCGACGGCGTAAATGTCAGTTTTGGCCGATTCGCGAACCTGTGTTTTCGCCAGCTTGTCTGTCGAGCATTGTCCCGCACTCGATAACGCATGCAAATAAGCGTTCTTTGCCTGCCTGTTTTATGTATTTCGCCCAGACCTAACCACTTAGAAGCATATGAGTACTGCGAGAGCCGCTACCGATCCCCAGCTAATGACTGGCGCCGACATTTTGGTCAAATCATTGGTCGAGCACGGTGTCGATGTGCTTTTCGCCTACCCGGGCGGCTGTAGCATGCCTATGCATCAGGCTCTGACACGTTTCGGAGCCTCGATTCGTACGATTCTTCCCCGTCACGAGCAGGGTGGGGCATTTGCAGCCCAAGGCTACTCTCGAAGTACCGGAAAAGTCGGGGTTGTGATGGCCACCAGCGGTCCGGGTGCCACGAATTTGGTCACGGCGATTGCCGATGCCAAACTCGACAGCGTTCCGCTGGTCTGTATCACCGGTCAAGTGCCCACGAAGGCGATCGGAAGTGATGCTTTCCAAGAGACGCCCATGGTTGAAGTCTGCCGCGGGATCACAAAACATCATTATCTGGTGACAAAAGTCAGCGATTTGCCACGGATCATCAAAGAGGCCTTTCACGTCGCTCAGAGTGGGCGGCCCGGCCCTGTTTTGATTGATATGCCCAAAGATGTTCAGCTTGGCGATTTGAATGACGTCGACATGGACCCGCCCATGGATTTGCCAGGCTATGAACCATCGGCGCCTGCGGTTCCCAGTGAGACCATTCGCCAAATCGCTGCAGCAATCAAACTGGCCCGCCGTCCCGTCATTTATGCCGGTGGTGGCGTGATCCTCGGGGAAGCGAGCGAGGAACTCCGACAGTTCGTCAATAAAACCGGGATTCCGGTCACTACCACCTTGATGGGAATCGGTGCGGTTTCACCCGACCATGAAAGATCCTTGGACTGGCTTGGGATGCATGGAGCTGCCTATGCAAATTATGCCGTCAGAGACTGCGATCTGCTGATTGCTTTGGGGGTTCGTTTTGATGATCGTGTCACTGGCAAGGTCGAAGCCTTTGCCAAAGATGCCAAGATTATCCACATCGATATTGATGGGTCTGAGCTGAACAAGAACAAGACCGCGCACATCCCCGTGCGTGCTGATGTAAAACAGGCGTTGACTGAGCTGAACAAAGTGATTCAAAAGCCGGAAATCAGCGACTGGCAGGAGCATTGTCAGCAGTTGAAAGTCAAGTTTCCCCTCACTTATGACCAGGACTTCGATGGCATCCTGCAGCAGCATGCAATCAAGGTTCTCAGCGATGTTACAGCTGATATGGACGCCTATATCGCTGTCGGTGTTGGTCAGCATCAGATGTGGGCTGCTCAGTTCTACAAGTTCCAGAGACCACGCACGTGGCTCAGTAGCAGCGGATTGGGAACCATGGGATTCGGGTTACCGGCTGCCATGGGGGTCCAAGCTGCGAACCCCAACTCACTGGTCATTGATATTGATGGTGATGGCAGCTTTCAGATGAATATTCAGGAACTGGCGACTTGTTTCTGTGAGGATCTCCCTGTGAAGGTTCTGCTGTTGAACAATCAGCACCTCGGGATGGTCGTCCAGTGGGAAGATCGCTTCATGGGACGCAATCGTGCCCATACGTACTTGGGACCGATTCATCACCAGGAGGCAGCCGGACCCAGTAACGCAGATCGTTACACCTACGCTGAGGATCGCTATCCTGATTTTGTCAAAATCGCCCAAGGATACGGTTGTGGAGCGGCAACAATCCGTGAAAAGGCCGATTTGGAACCAGCCATTCGTGAGATGATCACTCACAAAGGACCGTATCTGCTTGATGTTCAGGTTCCATATCAGGAGCACGTACTGCCGATGATTCCAGGCGGAATGACTGTGGATGACATGATTTTGGAGTAGATCCACGAATAGAACCACGGGGGCAGCTGTTTTGAGCCAGACGGTTAGAAATCAAGCAATTCAGATGTTGTCAAATGACTTGGTTCGCGAATGAGAGTCCGGATTTGGGCTCTCGGCAAAAGAACGTAAAGACTGGCCTGAACGTGATACCTAAAGCACCTGAACGCGATGCCTCAGGCCCTGAGGGCGATCACTCGGCCCGGACGTGATCGAGCTTGGCAGTCCTGACAGCTTGCTCTTCTGGGCCCAACGCAACGCTGTAGCGATCGAATTCATTCACTTTCTCCCTGGGCCGTAATCACGACCCGACGACCACTGGCGTGGTTGCGATGTTCACAGAGGTAGATCCCCTGCCATGTGCCGAGCTGCAATCGGCCATTGCTGATCGGGATCATCACGCTGGCGCCCATCATCGACGCTTTCACATGGGCGGGCATATCGTCGCTGCCCTCAAGTGTGTGTACATATGACAGCGTCTCAGGTACCGCATGGTTCATTGCCGTCTCAAAGTCCACCCTAACGTCAGGATCGGCGTTTTCGTTGATCGTCAGTGAAGCACTGGTGTGTTGGATGAAAACCTGCATCCATCCCACTCGGATGGAGTCCAGTTCGGGTACTGCATTGACGATCTCATGTGTCACGAGATGGAAACCACGGCGAGCGGCTTCAAGCCGTAATGTTTTCTGAATCCACATGTTTGTTACTGTTTAACAGGGTGTAATGTCATAAGAAAAATTTTTTTTTGGGGTACTCACTGGTATTCACAACCTACCTTTTTCGCTGGACTCATTGAGCATGGCACCAACCAACTGGAGCCAGGGGTGTCACGAGGATCCTGGTCCCAAGTTGTTCTTTCTCCCATGGTGGTCGGCCAATGTTGTCAATTCCCCCCTTGATTCCCAGTGGGCTGTTTGCATGCGATTTTGACGTACTGCATGATGGTGCGAAAGGGAGTTGCAAAACCAATCTCTTTCCGAGCTTCGTACGTCAGGGAGTAGGTCACATCGCGCTAAGTTTCCATAAATTTTCTTGACTCATAGGCAATCAGGTTAATAATCAAACCATCGGAGAACGCTTGTGTTCCAAGGAAGCCGAAGCACAAGACCAAGACAAACCAAGACCAGACGCAATGGCCAAGTGGTA
>JAPOKD010000504.1 GCA_029977825.1 Planctomycetota bacterium
CAAGAGGCACCGCGGGAAGCACCAGAAGAAGGGTCGTAAGGCCATGGGAGGAAATTCCCGTCGAGATCTGGTTCAGACTTGTGAAGCCACCTTGCCCGATTCTTGAAAAGATTGCCAATTTTCTGCGCCTGACCTCAGTTTTAACGACGCTCCATGGGGTGTACGGCGTTCGGCTGGTGGTCTTCCCCAGTCATCGCGCTCTTCTCAGATAAAAGCCTACGAGGCGTCGTGGGTTGAGTTTTTGTCGCTTACGAAACGGGTCATTTCGATGAAAGTAAAGGTTTTTACGATTCTGTGCACCGCTTTGATGTACTGCTTTTCTGCAGGTGCCCTGCACGCAAGATACATTCACGTAGCAACTTGGGGGAGTGCTGCGGGATCACCCTACGCTACATTGGAGCAAGGCATTCAGGCAGCGAATGCATCGCCAGGCGTTGATGATATCCGCGTTTACTCAGGGAATTACACACTACCCGTGTCTGGTGTTCAGATTACGGAAGAGTGCAAAATAACGGCTCACTCGAACGCGACGGTCAATGTCGATATTCCCGGCCCCTTCGGACATCTGACTGTTTGTAATGTGGATGCCCAATTCAACGGCATCGAATTCAGATGCTCCGCGGGAGGTTACGGCCAAACCGCGGTTGTGGGGACTGGATCAGATGCTCGAATTCACTTCATGGAATGCCGTTTTAGTAACTTTCCGCGAACGCCAGTCCAAGGGCGTGGATGCAATCGGGTGGAGTTGAAGTTCTGTAGCTTTTCAGACAATTCGGGGGTCAACGGCGGGGCCATGCGCGCTGTCGGTGTGGAGGAAGTGTTTGTTGAGGATTGCCAATTCTCCAAGAACTCAACGGTCGGGGATGGCGGAGCAATCTGTCTCGTCGATTGCACGATAGCAACGATTTACCGCAGTTGGCTCATTGATAACGTTGCGTTGAATCGGGGCGGTGCAGTATTCGTAGACAATGTTGTCGATCTCGAGATGCGTAACGACGTTGTCAGCGGGAACCTCAGTCTTCAGGAGGGGGGTGGTATTCGTTTCCAGAACACGGGAACTTCCCCGTTGCTTGCGGGCAGCCTGCCGATAATTCGTATGAACGTGGTGAACTGCACGATTTTTGACAATCTGGCAATGTCTTCTGGCGGAGGTCTGTCGGTCCAGCCAACCGTTGTGATCCCTCGCTGCTACACCCGCGTGGTCAATTCTATTCTCTGGAATAATAAAGCGAATGCACGGTTGAAGGTTGTTGCACAAAGTGACGTGCCGCCTGATCACGTAGATCATTGCTGCATTGAAGGTTGGGGTGTCGTTGCCAGCTATACCGGAACCGATGTGATTGCTCTTGACCCTCAGTTGAACGCAAAGGGCGAATTGATGTTCTATTCTCCCTGTATCAATCAGGGAGATCGCTTGCTTTTTCCAAGTGCTGGTTTCGCGATGGACATTGCTCAAAAATATCGCGTGGTTGGAACTGAAATTGATTTAGGAGCTCACGAGTATCAGGCGGACTTGTTCGGATCGGAGGTGGACAAACTCGACGTTGAGGGTCTGCCAATGTCCTTGGATTGAACGCCCGAGCCCGTAGCAAAATTAAAGGACAATTCGACTTGACAACCCGTCGTGCAAACGGGGGGTTGTTCTTGCCTTGAGCTTTCGAACCGTTTGTTTTTGTCTTGTTGATTCACTACGACGATGGTTGGTGCACCCGGAATCATCGCTAACTCAAGAAGCTTTGGCATCGGGTGGCGACATCATCGAAATCTGACGCTTTTGTCCTGTCTATTGCAAAGCAGTGAAAGTGGATATTGCAGCAGCAAGTTTTCAGTTTTTCACGTGAAAACGGGCCATCAAAATCTGGGTAATCAAGTCTGGCTTCACAGTAGAGGCATTCGCGGGAAAAGACCGCAGAGCCCTCGAAAGAGATTCACGGTCGACTCTGCACGCTTGATGGGCCTCCCTGTGCAGGGCGCCCATCAAGTTCTTGGCGGGCCTCATCCTTCCACGTCTTTCCATGCTTCCTCTTGAACTGCTGCAACGCCTTGTATTCCGCCGAATCGATCTTCCCGTCACGGTTCTGATCGATAAACGGGAACGCCCAATCAAATCCGGGCCTATCCTGGCTCCATTCGGCTCGCGAATCCCAGGTGTTCTTCTGAGAGTCCCCGCCAGATTTCCGAGGCGTGAGGACCATCTTTTTGTTAGCGAGAGGTTTTGATTCGGTCACCTGCGCGTCGTCGTCTTTCAGAAGTCGGATCCGGTCGAATGAGACCTGCAGCTTGGGTTCAGCTGAGACGAATCGAATGATTTTGAGTCCGGGCTCGTCAAACCGGACCACGCCCAGAGGCACTTCTTTGAGCGCATCAGAAGCATTCAGCGTGCCGACCGTTTTCATCGGGTAGCCGGCATCTGCCTGAGCCGCATCATTCTTCACATCGTCCACTAACACCGAACATGCTCCGCCTGATGTCATCGTTGCGCTGAGGCGGTAGGTACCAGACGCTTGCACGTCTAAGACGAAATCAATGTAGCTCCCTGTCCCCGCGAGCAAATCCGCGCGAATCATCTGCCCGCCAGATGCGGTCGCGTCCAATCGCGGGTAATGGCAATTGCCGCGTAGCTTGTAGTCGGCCGAGGTCTGCGCGGGAATGGATTCCGCCTCGATCCATCCGTCTGCCGGGATTTCCGGGTACCGGAACGAGAGGTGTTGCTCGAGCTTTTTGATGATCGTCGCGTATTTCGGGTTTGGTGCGAGGTTCGTAAATTCATGCGGATCACTGGACAATTTGTAGAGTTCCGTTTCGCCCGTAATCAGGCGTGTCATTCGGTAATCATTCGCCAGCACCGATTCGAAAAAAACGCCGTCCATCTGACTGGTCATCAACACGGGGCGATCCCACTGCGTATCAGGATTCTTCAGCAGCGGAACTAAACTGTTTCCATCCAGCTTTTGCGGCGGGTTCGGCAGCCCCAGCAGCTCAATCAGCGTTGGATAGAGATCGAGCAACGAAACCGCTTTGTTGCAAACTGCGCCTTTGGGCAGGCCGGGGCCGTCGATCATGAAATTGCTGCGTGACGAGTCGTACCATGGTTTGATTTTTGACCACGCGTTTTTCTCGCCGAGCATATAGCCGTGGTCGCTCCAAAGCACCACGTACCCCGTTTTGGCGTGCGGACTGGCGTACCAGGCATCCAGCAAACGGCCGACCTGTTCGTCGGCAAACGTGACGCTCGCCAAATAGGCTCGCACGAACTGTTTGTCATAGCCTTTTTCGACCAGCTTGTTGTGGTAGCCCTTGCCGAACTTCGCTTCAAAACCGGCGACCAGCTTGAACCGCTCGGCCAAATCGTCCAGGTCGTCGGCGCGTCGTTCGGATAGCTGCAGCGTTTTGGCGGGATACATATCGAAATACTTCTGTGGCACAATCCACGGCACGTGTGGACGATAAATGCCAACCGAAAGAAACAGCGGCCCCTCATGTGATTCAATGGTTTGGATGCCCGCACTCGCTGCCTTGTAGTCGCCCATCTCCGAGGGGGACACATCGGCAACATCCCAAATAGCGGAGGAGTTTAATCTGACCCCTACCCCTTTCAATTTTTTCGGGGTCTTGAAGGGCGGTATGTAGGTGTCGAATTCGCCCTTGTCCCCACGGTGAAAATTCTTGGCGATGCCGACGCTGTTCCATCCGTTGGCCGATAACAGTTTGGGGATGGTTACCGCGTCCGGCACATAGAATCGCCACGGATGTTTGCCACTGTCATTTGAGATGTTGCCGGAACGTGAAGGCGCGATGCCAGTAAAAAAGGCAGGGCGAGAAGGGACGCACGAGGGCGAGGCGCAGATCGCGTTGCTGAATGTGATCCCGCGTTGGGCAAGCCGGTTGAGATTGGGCGTGATCGCTTGCGGATGGCCTCGCAACACCCCGTTCCAATCGTTCCAGTCGTCCACATTAATCAACAACACACTTGGCTTTTGAGCAGAGACCACGCCCGCGCACATCAAAGCGGCCAAAGCCACCGTCATCGCTCGTTTAATCATTTCTGTTGCTCCCTCGAAGATGCCCGAGCATCCCTCATGACGACGCCCGGTTCGTTTGACGGGGTTCTTGGGCTTTCGGCGAGCGATCCAGACGCGATGCTCCGCACGCTCGGCCGCGAGGAGATTCCTGGAGAAGAAAAAAATTGCCGTCTTGATGTCATTGTCAGTTGTTGCCCGGTCGAATCTCCAGCAGGTTGTGATGCCGAGTTACTTGCTATGGCATGTGCTTTCCTGCCTCGGCGTTCAGCCCTCGGGACTGGGTGAGCAGACATCGCCGCAGTCCGCGGCTTGTTCCTGCTCGAGCATGCCGAACGCCACGCGCGCCGTCGCGCCCGTGACACCACTATTGACCGCGGCGGTCACAGCGACCAGCGCATTGAGTTCGTCGTCTGTGAGCCCGATGTTGCGGGCCTTTTCGACTCGGTTTCGCGTACAGACCTGGCAACCGCGAGTCATTGTCACAGCCAGACCGATCAGGTGCTTTTCTCGTTCACTCAGCAGCTCCGTGCCGTGTGTTTGCTTGATGTGATCTACGATCAACGTGTCGTCGTAAGCCATGTCTCATTCCTTCCAAGAGTGGGTGTCATGCAATGTCACCGAGGTAACGTCTTTCATTCTACCCTCAGCTTTCAGTCGATTCACTGGCTTGCGGATGCCCCTGACTCCCATTGCCATTGTGTGCCGATGATGGCGAGTTTATCGGAGGCTTGGCGGCACTCCCAGAGCTGACGCCCGAATTTCGCCAACCCTTCGACCAGCTTGCAGATATAGCGACGGTCGGGGCACAAAAAATGGCTGCTGGATTGCTTACCAGCAGCCATCATCAAGAAGAGCTCCCCGAA
>JAPOKD010000025.1 GCA_029977825.1 Planctomycetota bacterium
CCGTGAAAAGATCGTCGCTGGAGACGTGGCTGACCTTCTTGTTAGCGTCCGGGACCAGGCTGAGTTGCTCGAAGTGAGGAAATTAGCTGTCCGTATTGTCGACCTTAAGGAGCCTCAGCTAGGTCCGTTGGCCCCTGCAGATGTGAGTTTGTGGCAGTTTGCAGACCAACTCTGGAGAGATTCGAGTACACCATCCGATGGTCTGCTATCAGCCGCCCTCGGTGAGCAGGATCAAGCTCGAGAAGTCGCCGCCAGCCTTCCTGCAACCTTTGCTTTCGCCAAGGTTGGCCCCAGTGGCTGTGAAACAGAGGCGAGCCTCAGTGCTTTGTGGAACCAAATGCGTCGTGCACTTAGCGACTCAACGGAACTGGTAGCCGTTGCTTATGCCGATTGGAAGGTTGCTAATTGTCCTGCCCCCGACGTGATTTTTCGGCTGGCGAGCAAGCATGGCTTCAAGCGTTGTTTGTTAGACACCTACCAGAAAGATGGTCGGTCGACTGTTGATCACCTTGACTACCCAGCTCTCAGCAAGCTCCATGCGTTTTCTCGCCAGCAAGGTTTGTGGTGGGTGCTTGCAGGATCAATCCGTAGGCCCGTCGTTGATGAATTGCAGACCCTCGGATGGATGCCTGATTGTTTCGGAGTCAGGGGAGATGTTTGTGCTGGTCCACGGACGACGAGAATCGCACCTGAACTCGTGCAGGCCTGGTGTCAACGGTTGGTCGCGTAGCCCGCCCAGTTCACGGCAGTAAATGAACCAGATGCAGATGATCACTCTGCCCAGTCGAGGCCGGTTAACTCCGTCAGACGTTCTTCGAAACTACCGATCAAACCTCCGACGAGCATCCACTTGGATTTGCAACGCAGCTCGATTTCACCGTGAGGGTTGATTCGCAGAATGGAGTCGCCAACGACACCGGCATCATGCAGTTGCTTGAAATCGATCTCCCCCTCATTGACCACATCGAGCAATGTTTTGCCTGTCAATTCAATGAATTGCGTTTTCATATCTGTTACCGAAAATGGAGAAAAGAGAATGGTCGTATTGTAGTTCGACTTGGCAGATGAACGGCAAAAAATGAGATTTACTGGTTTATCAGTTGAATCACTTGCTTCTCAAGGTTCTGACCAGTGAAATTCAGTTTCTGGATAACACCTTTTTCGTCCAGTATGGCGACGAAGGGAAGGGACACCATGCCAAAGTCATGGGCGATTTGATTCGATATTTCTTTGGTCGGTGATGATTCTGAACGAAGACTGACAAAGCCCAGCTGACTCTTGTTGATAAAGGGCTGCACATCGACGCCCTCAGGATCAAGGTTGACACCAACAATCACCACTTGATCGGGGTGTTTGGCGCAGATCGATTTCAACTGTGGGACGATGCTAAGGGATGAGGGGAACGCTTCTGCCCAAAATGGCATCAGGACAACTTTGCCGGTGAATTCAGATAGCTGAAACTTCTTGCCATCCGTTGTGGGTAAATCCCACGTGAACTCTTTACCGATGATGTCCTTTCTCGCCTGTCTAGCCGCTTGTGCCAGACTGATCTCCTTGTTGATCGCAGAAGCCGATCCTGCAAATGCACTCTCCAATAATTCGTAAGTGGCCTTCACAAGGTCATCGCGTTGCATACCTTCGAATTCCAGAGCAGCTGCGGCGAGATATTGAGCGGTTTGTAAATCGGGTGATTCTTCAATCAATGTCTCGACTGATTGTGTCCAGGCTTCGATAGTGACTTTCGCTGCTGTTTCTGGCACGCCGCTCGTCAATGACACACGCTGTTTTTCGATTAATTCAAAAGTGACATTGCCCGCCGCACTTGCCGCCATCTCTGCGATGGCGGGATCTTCGGAATCTGCGTAGAAATCGATAATCAGGTCTCGTACCAACTGGGCTTCTTGATCGTAGCCTGCGGTGACCAGGTCTTCGCGAGCCATTCCCATGATCATTAAAGTTGGGACATCGGGATTCGCCTGAGTCGCTTTGATTTGCTGGAAATAGTTCACAATGGCTTGGGCTGCTTCTTTCTTCCCATTCTTCAGGTCTTCCAACGCGAAACCGACAAGGATCAGGCGACTGTCAGAGGCAAGGCCATGATCGTCGGACGACAGATTCTCTTTGGCGATCTTTTCCAACTCTTTCGCAGCACCGACGTTACCCACAGATGCGAGATGTGACATCGCCTGAATTTCCCCTCGTGCACCCTCTGACTTTTCTTCGGGAGACGCGTCTTCATGGGTTGCCAAACGCCGGGATGCCTCAAGCTTCAATTGGATGTACTCAAGCATTTTTGAACGTGCTTGCTTGGGATCCGAGATGGGCGCTTGTCCGCTC
The DNA here is from genome assembly GCA_029977825.1 of Planctomycetota bacterium. Classification (GTDB taxonomy): domain Bacteria; phylum Planctomycetota; class Planctomycetia; order Pirellulales; family Pirellulaceae; genus Rubripirellula. Next base: position 2,338 of record JAPOKD010000025.1, read on the forward strand.
ATCAGCACTCGAAGGTTGTAATCAATATCAGACAACCTTGTTTTGAGTTGTTGTGGTGAGCGTTCAGGCTCGATAGCGGTCGCCTCTTTCTCACTCGGATTCGCCAGGCTCAGGCCGGTGATTGAGGCATCTGTCCCACTTGAAACGTCAGCACCAGTTGTCGATGGTGGACTTTGCAATGTTGGAATTTGATTGGTACTTAAATTGTTAAGGGTGCCAGGCTGTGATGTTTGGCCTGCTGGCACTCTCTCCGCTTTCTCCGAGTCCGTGCTGCTGGTACCGGGGTCCGTCGGCACATTTTTTGGCACAATCGGCTTTGAGTCACTGCAGCCTGTCAGTGGTATGGAAACCAGCGACAAAAAAATTGAGAATGCGAGAGAAAACAGTCGAGCGAGGCTATTTCCGGTTTGCCAAAATGGCGTCCGAGCACACATGGGCTAATTCCTGATTGTAAGAATCGTCGCGTTCAGATTGTGATGATATCGCGAAAACGTGTTCCTGTCGGGATCAGGTCGTGGAATCTGAATCAGGTAGCGAAGAAAAACATTGCTCGCCAATTACGAATTCTTCGACCACCTGCCCACCAAGAAGGTGCTCCTGGATAATTCGTTCCAGCACTTCGGGTGTGCATCGACCGTACCAAACACCATCGGGAACGATCATCACAATGGGGCCTGCTTTGCATACACCGCAGCATTGCAGCCCCAAACGTGCCGTGCCCCCGCTTTGCGAAAGGCCCTCTTCCTTGAGTCGCCGTTTCAGATACTTCCATGACTGAAGCATCTGTTGAGCGCTAGCGCAACCGGCCTCTCGACGATCATTGCACATCAGAATCAAACGCTCTTTTTCCGCCAGTTTGCTCTTCCTCAGCTTCTGGCTGGCTTGCTTCAAACCTCTCTCTGACACGTTGTTTTTCTTCTCTCTTGCATCTGGGGAAATGATTCACTTCTAAAAACGAACCTTTTGCTAGCAGTTTAATCACAATCAGAGGGCAATTCGCCCATGGTGGGTTATGCCGAGTGCCATGACATCCATCCGATAAACGGTTGGTTTATTATCGCCAAGTCGCTTTGCAGGGGGGACGAGACTGCCCTATTGCTGGCAATCGCAGGGGCAGATTCGGGCTTTTCGCAGCGGTATTGCCTTGGAGACATGTATTTTCCGATATTCGCAGGCAACATCCTATTCGTCCCCAGCAATTCCAGCGTATCCAGTGACCAAGATTGACCGGTACATTCTCGTTTTGTTTCTCCGGACAGCGCTGATCTGTTTCTGCTCGATCGCAGGGATTTTTGTCGTTTTTCATGCATTTTCGCACATGGAAGATCTTTTGCGGCAGGGGCAGCAGCAAGGCAGTTTGGTCGCAGTTTTTGCACGTTGTTACGGGCCGTATATCTTGCTGCTGTTTGACATGACCGGGGCAATCATCACGCTGATGGCTTTTCTGTTTACGGTGGGGTGGTTACGCCGCACCGGTGAACTGACGGCGATCTTGTCGGCGGGAATCTCACACGGTCGAATCTTTCAACCAATCATTTACGCTAGTTTGATGATCATTCTGGTTCAGTTGGCAAATCGTGAATTGTTGCTGCCCAACTATCGAGATTCACTTTCATTCAAGGCCAAGAAGATCTTTGCAGATGGGCAGGAGCCTGTTTCGCTCCAGAAGGATTACATGAATCAAGTGTCTCTTGATGGTGAGGGGCTCGATGTGAAACAGAAATTGATTCATCGTCCCAGTTTTCGCCTTGATGGTGATTACCCCGGGTTTGGTGAACTGCTGGTCGCCGACACCGCACAGTGGTTGGAAGCTGATGCGAATCACGATGCGGGTTACCTGTTGAATGATGTGGAATTTCCCGTCTCCATTAACGAATTGGGATCGATAGGTTTGGAGGATCGTGTGATCCTCATGACGCCAACGGATTTTCCGTGGCTGCACAAAGGACAGTGTTTTTTCGCCACCCCAGTGCACCCGGAATTATTACGAACCAATAATGATGCCAAGAGTCGGGCAAGTATTGCCGATCTCATCGGTCAAATGCGTAATCCCGCCATTTTTAATCCACCGAGTTTAGAAGTGATGCTACATGAGCGAATGGTGCGCGTTCCTCTCGACTTTGGCTTGATTTTGCTTGGGCTGCCGATCGTCATAAACCGACATGGGCGAGCTCTGTTTTTTATGGTCGGAGTCGCCATGTTCACAGTACTCGGATTCTTCGTTGTCAAAACAATTGGTACCACGCTAGGTTCAAATGGGATTTGGCTATCACCGTCGATGGCTGCCTGGTTGCCGCTGATTGTTGTGGCTCCCATTGCATATGTTCGTTATCGAGAATCACACCTCGTATGACTCCTGCCGATATCACTGTAGTCATCCCTGCATTGAACGAAGAGCATGCCATCAGATGTTCGGTGCATTCAGCCGTCTCAGCCGGTGCCTCTGAAGTGTTTGTGTGTGACGGTGGGAGTCGTGATAATACTGTAGAACGGGCGACCGAAGCAGGAGCATCATCGGTGGTGCGATCATCGCCTGGACGTGGCGTTCAAATGAACTTAGCTGCCGAGTTGGCAAGCGGGATTTTTATTTTGTTTCTGCATGCTGATAACGAATTACCAAAACAGGCTCTCAAGCAAATTTGTTTGCATGAAGATGCAGCTTGGGGCGCATTTCGGCAAAAGATAGATTCCCGAAGGAAGATCTATCGCCTGATTGAGTATGGCAATGACTTACGGGTCCGGTGGAGAAAAGTTCCATTTGGTGATCAGGGAATGTTTGTTCGGCGTTCGCTGTTTGAAGAACAAAAAGGATTTGCCGAACTGCCCCTGATGGAAGATGTCGAGTTGTCCCATCGATTGCGGAAGATCGAACCGCCTGTATTATTGCCGGGACCATTGCACATCAGTGCCCGTAGATGGGAAAGCAAAGGTGTCGTGCGGCAAACGGTGACCAATTGGATGATCCAGCTTTCCTATGCACGAGGCGTGTCCGTTGCGCAATTGGCTAGGAAGTACTATGGCAACTAGCGGGCCCGTGGGTGGGCTCGCTCGTAAACCCTGCGCAGGTTGGCAGTGCTGACATGGGTGTAGATCTGCGTGGTCGCCAGGCTTTTGTGACCCAGAAGTTCTTGCACGCTTCGTATATCTGCCCCGCCGTCCAGCAGATGGGTTGCGAAGCTGTGCCGTAGGGTGTGGGGGCTGATACGGGAATCAAGTCCGGCAGCGGCAATGTGCTTTTCCAGCATTCGTCCCACACTCCGCGTTGTGAGGATGCGTCCGAAGCGATTTACGAATACAGAAGCTTGCCGCCCCAGAGACTCAGTTTGCGGATGTCGTGTTCGTTTGCTTCGATATCTTTTGATGGCCTTGATGGCGTAGGAACCGAGCGGACTGATGCGCTCTTTTCTACCCTTACCCCGAACACGGACGATCTGTTCTGCTTCATCCAGATCACCATCACGCAAACCAACAAGTTCACTGACACGTAGCCCCGCTGAGTACATCGTTTCGAGTATGGCTCGATCACGCAGACCTGCCGTTTCATTTGCCGGCGGCGTGGATAGAAGTCGGCCAATCTCAGTCGTCGACAGTACAAGCGGCAGCTTTCGCTGCTGTCGTGGATTTCGCAGTGGCTTGGCCGGATTGTCGGTTGCAATTCCCTGCCGTATCGCGAACCGATAAAAGCTCCGCAAGGAAGCAAGCTTTCTTGCGATTGTCGTGCGCGCGTAGCCGGCGTCCTGCAAAGCCGCTTGAAAGCCGCGTAAATCTTGCGGAGAAAGTGAATCCGGCCGCGGGGTTTTTCCATAGGACGTTTCAAGCCAGTCAACCAGCCCGAACAGGTCTTCGCGGTACGCTTTAATGGTCAAGTCCGAGGCATTACGCTCGGTGGCAAGGTACCGGAGAAACTGAGCAATTCCACTGCGCATTGATTATTGAAAGTCATCCATGGATAAGCTGTCAAACTCTTGGCTTGCAAGCATATCGTCGTCGCTGGGCACTGCATCGCGGATCTTCCGGCTCAGCATCGCAGCGTCGTACCAGCTGAAATCCAATTCTGGATCAGCCGCGAATCGCGCGAGCTGTCGGAGAGTTTCGTCTCGGTTTTCATCGTCAAAAAGAAAAATGAATTTTTCTTCCCCTTTGACCAACGCAAGTACGTTGACTTCTTTATCCATATCGGCAGCAGTCCCGAAGCATTGAGCGGTGTATCACGCAGGTATTTCAACCTGCCACGGCTCAATATCGGCTCAATGGCCACCGGAAGATGAGATCGCTTTCCTCTCTTCCACCCCGAGATTCAAGCATTTCTATGATGTGCAGGTGACAACAGAAATGAATGAAATCATCGCTACGTTTTAAGTAACCCTGCCAGCTTGCCGGACGTGCATCATCTGACGACTCAATGTAATTTGAGAGTCTTTCCGTGAAGTAAGGGTCATCCCCGCGATAGATGCGAGTGTGGTTCAAGATCGGTTCGTGACTGACAATTACCTTTGGCTGAATTGGTGACGGCGGATCTGGAATCAAGTCCGTTGGGTTGGGCCAGTGCTCCGGCAGCAATGGGCTGACTCCCTCCATGCTCGCGTAGCCACCCTCTGGCATGGGAATGGGAAAACCTTCGGTATCAGGTGACGCACCAGACCATCGCCCAGGGTTTGCTCGCAACGATTCCAGTTCGTCCGATACTACCGCCGTTTCGTCGAATTGGCTGTTGAACTGTTGAATGTGTGTGGTGTGTTGCACATCTGCAGGACGCGATTTCTCGGGAACTGGGGTTTGTGTGGCAAGCTGACTGCGAGCAAGATCGAATTGGGTATCTCGGATAATTCGCGCTGGAATATCATTTTCCTGCTGGGTTCCCCACGGCAAACCATAACCATTTGGAATAGGGTGAAAGCCCTCATTGGCGGCGTACCAATGCACGGTCATCGCCATTCTCGGTGGATAATAAGCATCAAAGTCTGTGACGGATCCCACAATCAACGCCTCAACGCCCATGAAGTCTGCCAGTTTCTGGAAATCTTCACCGGTTACTGGCTCGCCGTGCTGTTGGCTGTACAGCATCCATTGGGTTTTTGTTACACCGACCGGTAAAACCTCAAAACCGGGGATTGCTTGCAAAGCGCCGTAGTATTTTTCCGCTACAAGTTCCGTATCAATCGTCGGGTTCTCACTCTGATTGTAGAACGGCAGAACTGCAACGCGTTGGATCTGTGGAAATGGATTGTGAACCTGATCCCTTTGATAAGTGACGGGGAACAGAGAACAGCCCACACTGCTGAGCAAGAAGAGCAGAAGGATTGGGGTCGAACCCAGAAGGTTGAGTTTCACGGAATTGCCGGCGCACGGGTAGACGCGTGAATCCTCCACCCCAGTTGAGGTTATCGACCACATGGGCCGCAAGCTTTAGCTGATCGGAAAATTCTTCCAAACGGATGACCCACCCGCAGCGGTGGTCTCGGGCAGCAGTTCAATCATGCTTGGCCTTTGCCACCGAAAAATGGTTGCTGTCTGCACCGAGGTCGTGTTGGGGTTAGCCGAGCGACCAGCCGCTTCTGGGTTCGCGTTTGAGAAATGGCTGTGCTTCAGGGCAGCCGACGCACTCCATGGCTTCTTTGTCCCAAATGACTTTCTTGCCGAGTCGGTAGGCCACATTTCCGAGATGGTTGGCTTCGGTGAGTGGCCCTGCATAGCTGAATGGGCTGTCAGTAACAGCGTTGCCTCGACAGGCATCAAGCCATTGTTGATGGTGCCCCGCAGGGGCCGGCAGGAATGGTTCAGGCGGGGTGAAGTCTTTGAAATCGTTTTCGGGTAGAAGCACGTGCTTGCCGTAGTCTGAGAGCAACATGCCTTTTGACCCGACGAACAGGACACCACTGCCCCACTGCGGAATTCCACCCTGTTTCCAGATTTCCGGTTTGTGTGTTCCTTGATACCAGGTCATGGTGACAGGGGGCAGTTTACCGACTTTGGGAATGTTTCTTGCGTCATACTCATAGACGGCGGTCATCGAAGCTGGGGCGATTTCTGGGTGTGCTGGCGGCCCACTCGCCTCAACGGTCCGTGGTGCATCAAGACGCAGGGCCCAAAAAGGCAGCTCATTCCAGTGGCTACCCAAGTCAGACATGGTGCCATTACCAAAGTCCCACCAGCGGTACCATTTTGGTCCGGGGAAATAGACTTGATGAAATGGACGATAGGGCGCTGGCCCCAGCCACAGATCCCAATTCAGGTATGCGGGTGGCGTAATTGTTTCTTTAGGACGGTTCGACGCGTTGGAAATATCGCGGTTCTTTTTGGCTGCTTCTTCACTCTGCAGTCCCCATGCTCTGGAGACCCAAACGTGGACTTCGCTGACATCGCCAACGGCACCGCTTTGAATGAGTTCGACAACGCGGTGGTAGTTTTTTGAGGCGTGAATTTGGGTTCCCATTTGTGTCGCTACCCCCGCCTTCTCTGCAGCTTCTGTGAGACGGCGGGTCTCATCAATATTGTATGCCAGTGGTTTTTCGCAGTAGACATGTTTGCCTAGTTGCAAGGCAGGCATGGCTGCATAGGCATGAATGTGCTCAGGGGTGCTGACGACAACAGCATCAATCTCATTGCCAATGTCGTCATAGAGCTTTCGAAAGTCCTCGAACTGTTTTGCCTCTGGGAATTTGTTACCAGCACTGGTCAAGAATCGACTGTCGACATCACACAGGCCAACAACATCGACGCCATCTGATTTTGCGATGGTTTGCAGGTTTCCACCACCACGCCCACCAGTACCAATGAAGGCGATTTTCATGCGATCATTTGGACTTGCAAATGATATTTCAGGTGCTGCAGCAACGGCAGATATGGTTGCAGCCTGAGCGAGGAAATTGCGACGAGTGGTTTTAGGATTTGCTGGTGACATTACAGGCTCGCATAGGTTGCACTTGAATGACGGAAAGCATCTTGACACTGGATCGTGGCAAGTTTGAGAGTCTAGCGGATTTGAATGGCGGGAAGGTGCCACAACACGAAAAAGGGAGTTTCCGGCGGTGGCCGAAAACTCCCTTTTAAGCGATTTTTCTTGCAAACGGCGGCTAGGCTGCAGCAAGGCGAGCAGCGACCGCATCCCAGTCGACGACGTTCCAGAAGGCTGATACGTAATCTGGACGGCGATTCTGGTAGTTCAGATAGTAGGCATGTTCCCAAACGTCCAGTCCCAGCAGTGGTGTTCCACCGATGCCTGCGATATCGGCCCCCATGAGTGGGCTATCCTGATTCGCAGTGCTGCCAACCTTGAGGGATCCACCATCGACGTACAGCCATGCCCAACCGCTACCGAAGCGGGTTGCTGCTGCAGCAGAAAACTGCTCCTTCATGGCATCGAGCGAGCCAAAGGCACTGTCGATCGCAGCGGCGAGGTCGCCGCTTGGGGAACCTCCCTTGCCAGGACCCATGACAGTCCAGAAAAGCGAGTGATTCGCGTGCCCACCGCCGTTATTGCGGACGGCACCGAGTTTATCTGCGGGGACGCTTGCCAAATTTGAAACCAAATCTTCGATGGACTTACCATCCAAATCAGTGCCAGCGATCGCGTCGTTCACCTTGTTGATGTACGCCTGATGATGCTTGGTGTGATGGATTTCCATCGTTCGCGCATCAATGTGCGGCTCGAGAGCATCGTAGGCATACGCCAAGGAAGGTAGTGTGAAGGCCATAACGTTAGACAACTCCGTATGCGGGGCGGATTGAAAATCTTTCACAGAACGATAGCGGTCCGGCTAGCGATCGCAAGAGGTTAACCCGCTGTGTTGTCTAGAATCTCGCCCATCAGATAGCTCTTCAGGCTCTCCTGAACCTGCTCGTAGCAGGCTTTTAGGCCCGCATTTCGGCGATCTCGATTGCGGAGTGGCTGCAGAGAAATGTGTACGTTTGTCGTACTGGGTGTGTTAGCCGTTGCATTTTCGACATTGGCCTCACTTAGCGTCATTTCGACTCGGAGCGAAATTTGCTGATCAGCACGCCGCCGACCCGCTTGCTGTGAAACGGCAGTCAGCCGCAGCGAAACGTGATTTTCTTCCACCCGAATGATTTCGGCTTGGTGATCGGCTATGAAGCCTCTCAGCTTTTCGATCGCCAGATCGATCGGGACACGGGTCACGATATCAAATTCATTTTCGCCAGATTGAATCTGTGATTCGAACCAGCCCTTCCACCCTCGTTTGGGGGCCGATTGACGGGGAATCGCCACGCTGCCGGATCCCAGCTGTATTACGCGATTACGCCCGTTGTCTTTGGCTTTCAGCAGGGCTCGGTCAGCTCGTGAAAGAATCGTTTCATGCGTGTCGCCAGCTTGAAATTCAGTGACTCCGAAACTGGCAGTCACGGCGTCACCACCCAAGCTCGCGATCGATGTGTTCTCAACTGCCTGACGGATGCTTTCAGCTCGTCCAGCCGCAGTTGCGTTATCACAATTGGCTGCCAGTAATAGGAACTCTTCTCCGCCATACCGTGCCACAAGATCATCGTCTCGACTGTTCACACTGAGCACGGTTGCAAAACTGATCAAGGCCTCGTCACCGGCAGGGTGGCCGTGCACGTCGTTGACACGCTTGAAATGATCGATGTCACAGATGATCAAGCTGAACGTTGGGCCACCCTTGGTGGCTTTCGCGGTCAAATCCTCAATCACAGTGTTGAAATGAGAGCGATTTGATACGCCTGTGAGAACATCTGTAGTCGTTTGCTGGTGCAGGGATTCCAGTTTCTCTTCCAGATTGGTTTGGTCAGACAGATCGCGGAAGATCAAAGCTGTGCCGTAAAAACCGGGTTCAGGCCCGGTGATCGGCATTGCTTGAACGTGAACAGGGATTGGTTCCCGACCGGGGCGTTCGATTAGCATCGGCCGCGTGACCACTTGGCCCGAGTTCAGACACTCCTCGACCAGACTACTTTTCTCCTGACGTGTTTTGTCCTGCTCACGCAGACGGATGCACTCGTTACTCCATGTTTGCCCAACAATGGAATTGGCACTGATGGATGTGAGTTGCTCCATCATTCGGTTCCACTGTCCAATCGTTCCAACACTGTTCGTGAATACGACGGCATCGTGCAAGTGGGATACGAGCTCTTTGTAAAAAAGAGTGTCTCCCTTGCGGGCATCAAATTCCTGATCGCTGACAGTGTTGGCAAACCAGAATGAATTGCTGTTGTCTCGTTGCAACTGTTGCAACCAGCGATTCAAGATCGCCCCCTGCAGCATTTCCGGTCGGTCTTCCAGCATGTGGTTGAAGTCGTGCGCCAATTCCGGATCGAATTGCTTGAAGCTACCATCAATCAACTGCTGAATGGCACGTTCGCGGCTCATGGCTCTGCGATACACCGAGTCTGTCGTCATCGAGTCGAATGCATCAGCAATACTGAGCATTCGCGATCCTAGGGGAAGTGCATTGCCTGAGGGGCCGTCGCTGTCGCGTCGACCTTCGTACCAACTGTTTGCATTCGAAAAAATGTCAAGCAATGCTGTGTCAGAAGTGCAACCACGCAGAATGCCCAATCCATGCTGCACGGAAGTGTCCATGATCAGTTGCTCATCGACGGTCAGCTTACCCGGCTTTCTGAGGATCCGGTCCGGGATCCCAATTTTTCCGACGTCGTGTAGAAGGGCTGCCACTTCGATACGATCGCGGGCTGCGTCATCTAAACCCATTCGTTCAGCCCATGCAGAGCAGCTGATTGCGACGCGCAGGCAATGTGCTGCGGTCGGGGCGTGTTTGGTCCTCAGTGCATAAAACAACGAGGCGGCCATTCCCAGACGGACCACGGCCAATTCGTTCTCGAATCTCTCTGCCGAGTTCTCAGGTCTTGACGAAGAGGGTGCTGCTTCCTGCAAGCCTGCCAGCAACCGACCCACACGCTGTTGTCCCGCTTCGACAACTTGGATCGAGGAACCCTCCTCGATATCGCTGTTGCTGGGGGAATCTGTAGGGTTTGTGTCCGTCATGACGGTTGCGCAGCGTGGCCGAGAAGATGTGTCTAGATATCTTCAAAACCCTACGTCACGAATGGGGTAGTGGCAAAAGATGTTTGACTATTGAAACGAAAAGTTGAACATCACCAGATGGGGGGATTTTACCCTGCTTTCTTTGAATGGTTGCCACTATGACTCGTCGTACCTACTATGAGGTGTGTCGGCATGCCAACTCTGGCTGCGTGAAGAGTGTGACTCACTTGGAGCGGATTGAATTGGATCCGGCGGAATCGTTGTCATTCGGCTGACTTTCTCGCAGCCATTCAGTTCCAACATTGGAAAATTTGGCGTGAGTCTTTCAGATTTCGATCGCGAGCTTTTGCAGTGTTGCCTCGATCGGGCACCTCGAGCTTGGCAGAATTTTGTGGACCGATTTCTTGGCCTGGTTATCCATGTTGCCAATCATGTAGCAGAGTCGCGGGGGATCAATTTGGATCAGGCCAGTCGCGATGATCTGGTTGCTGAGGTTTTTCTGGTCCTGATTGCTGATGATTTTTCTGTCCTCCGAAAATTCCGTCGTAACTGTTCCCTGGCGACCTATCTGACTGTCATATCGCGTCGTGTCATTATTCGCAGGCTGAATACTGGAAGACATGATGTGGCGGTTGCCAGTCCGCCTGTCGTTGATGATCAATCACCCAAGCGTATGGAAAATGCCGAACAGGTCCACAAACTGTTGTCTCTGCTCGATGAACGCGAGGCTGCGATCATTCGCATGTACCACCTGGAAGGCAAGTCTTATGAAGAGATCAGTAAGGTGACCGGGCTTTCCGTGAATAGCATTGGACCAGTCCTGACCAGAGCCAGAGAAAAAATGCGTGGCAACGGATATGAGAGCTAGCCCCTCACTTCTGGTTTTGCGCTGGGGCTTCCGTATCCGAGCCTACGCGTGCTGTCTGCAGCAACGACCTGACTCAGAATCAACTCAGCAGACTGAGCGTAAGTTTGTGGTCTGATGCACCTGAGACGCGGACCTGAAGAAGGTCACCCACACTCAGTGGATGGGTACTTGTTGCGACAGATGCTGGCACCAGCAACTCACCCGGCGCATAGCGGCAGGTGGTACCACGCAGCAACTGGTCGCTTGGGGGGCCTGCCATGTTCTCACTGGGATCGCCCAGTTGCACGTCAAGCTGGCTCATCTCCACCAGATCTCTGGAAGACTCCACGAGAAGCTCAAGCTTGTTGCCTACCAGTTGCTGGTAATACTCGGCACGAAGTTCGTTTTCCAGTTCTGTTAACTGTTTGACACGCTCGCTGCGGACCTGCTTGGCAAGCTGGTTTGGCATATCTGCAGCGGGAGTCCCGCGTCGCGGGCTGAATGGAAATGCGTGGATTTTTGAGAAGCCGGCTTTCCTGCATGTTGTCAGGGTCTGCTCAAATTCCTCTTCGGTTTCCCCTGGGAAACCTGCGATCACGTCAGTTGTAATGGCTGGTTTATCCAGTGCTTCCTTGAGTAGTTGGCAGCGATCCAGAAACATCCGCGTTCCCCATCGCCTTCTCATGCGTCTTAGCACAGAATCGCTGCCACTTTGCAAGCAGAGGTGCAGGTGCGGCACAATTCGTTTTTCGTGATCCCGCATCACCGAGATCAGTTCCCGTGTGACCTCGGTAGCTTCGATGCTACTGAGTCTGATGCGAAAATCCCCGGGCAGCTCGCAAAGATCCCGCAGCAAGTGTGCCAAACGGACCCACTCCTCTTTGGGCTTATTGCGGTTCCAGTCCACTCCGTAATGTCCGAGGTGAATTCCGGTCAGTACGACTTCACGGTGTCCGGCATCGGTCAGACGCCTTACTTCATCGACAATGTGCTGATGGGGTCGGCTTGTCAGCTTAGGGCGGACGTGGGGAATGATGCAGTAGCTGCAACGAAGCAGGCAACCATCCTGGACTTTGACGTACGCGCGGTGTCGACCGGAAAAACCATCAAGACCTGTGGGTACATCAATCACTCCAAAGCGTGACATCAGATCAGGCAATTCACGTTTGTCTGTGACGACTTCGGCAACGCCGGGTAGTTCTGCCACTTCCTCTGGTGCCCGCGTTGCGTAGCAACCCATGACGACGATTTTGGCATCCGGATTCTGCCGGTTGAGTCGACGAACTACTTGTCGGCTCTTGGAGTCTCCCTCGGATGTGACGGTGCATGTGTTGACAATGCAAACGTCAGCCTTTTCGGAGCTTTCACAATCGGTGTAGCCAACTCGCTGAAGCCCTTGTCGGACCAATTCCGTTTCATACTGATTGACTTTGCAACCCAAGGTCGCAACGCGAAGTTTAGCGTTCATACGACCGAAATTACTCGTGGACGGGCTCGATAGTAGCCGACATGCTGCCTTTGCATCGAGCAATCAGGTCATCTTTACCAAAGGAGTGAATCTGTTCTCTCTTGAGCTCGGCGTGTTCCAGCGTGGTGGTTAAACAGATCGCGCGGCCGCCGGAATCGACTTCCTTCGCGATTTGAAAACCGGTTTCAATTGGGTGCCTGAATATCTGCTTCATCATCAGAACCACATAGTCATAGCTGTGATCCGAGTCATCCCACAGGATGACATTGAAGCGAGGTTGTTTCTTGGGGCGTTTTTTTTGCTGTTTTTCGGTGCCGATTTGAGGATCGGCCACTGCTGTTTGCTGATCAGCCATCGCAGATCATGCTCCTTTCGTATCAAACCCACAGATCGCTGGAAAAAGACCGGTGATTCTCCCACACAGCGAAGCGCGTATATTGTAGCGCGAACCGATGCCCATCGGCAGTCCCGAATTGAATAAAACGTCAAGGGTTTAACGTGATGACCGCTTCCGAAGATTTATTGGGTCAACTTGCAGAATCCGCTCCTCGGCACCTCGCAGAGTTGGTCGAATGGCTCAGAATTCCGAGTATCAGTAGCGATAGTACCCGTATTAACGAGGTAAAACAGGCTGCAGATTGGGTAGCCGACAAGTTTGAGAGTGCCGGGCTGACTGTCGAAATATTGCCGACCCAAGGGCACCCGATGGTTTATGCAGAGTCGCCAAAAATTGAGGGTGCTCCCGTTGTTCTGGTTTATGGACACTATGACGTTCAACCCGTTGAGCCCTTGGACGAGTGGGTCAACGGACCGTTTGAGCCGACCATTCGTGATGGGAATCTGTACGCCCGAGGGGCAACCGACGACAAGGGGCAAGTGCTGACTCATGTCCAAAGTGTCTGCGATTGGCTGGCCAGCGGCCAGCCTTTGCCTCTACAGGTCAAGTTTCTGATCGAAGGTGAGGAAGAGGTCGGCAGCGAAAATTTGGAGCGAATGTTACCCGAGTTGAAGGAAAAGCTGGCTTGTGATTGCGTGGTGATCAGCGACAGCGGGCAGTATTCTGATGGGCAACCAGCGATCACATACGGACTTCGAGGCATTGCCGCTTATGAGCTGACGGTCAATGGACCGAGTCAGGATCTCCACAGTGGATCTTTCGGGGGCGCCGTGATGAACCCCGCCATTGCTTTATGTCAATTGCTGGGGAGCATGGTTGATGGACAGGGACGAGTTCAAATTCCAGGCTACTACGATAAAGTACGGGATTTGAGTCAGGAGGAGCGGGATCAGTGGGCTGGGCTGCCTCAGAATGATTCTGGATTTGCATCCGCGATTGGTGTCGACAAGCTTTTTGGGGAGCAAGGATATACCACTGACGAACGGCGTTGGGCGCGACCTACCTTCGACGTCAATGGCCTGACATCCGGGCACCAAGGCGAGGGAGGCAAGACAATCATTCCCGCTACAGCCAAGGCAAAGTTCAGTTTTCGACTGGTGCCAGATCAGGATCCCAGCGAAGTAACTGCTGCTGTTGAACAGCATCTGCAGGCTCATTGCCCTGTTGGTGTGAAATGGACGTTGGAGGCTGATCATGGAGCGCCGGGAATGCTGGCAGCGACCGATAGTCGTTTTGTGCACGCCGCGAACGCCGCGATCGAGTCAGCTTTTGGCGTTTTGCCTGTGCTGATTCGCGAAGGTGGTTCCATTCCTATTGTCACCCGCTTCCAAGAAGTGCTCGGATGTGATTGTCTGTTACTGGGATGGGGGCTTTCGGATGACAACGCCCATAGTCCGAACGAGAAGTTCCGGGTAGAAGACTACCATCGGGGCATTCGTGCCTCAGCCATGCTGTGGGACGAAATCGGTAAACTCAACTAACTCACCAAGTGATCTATGCTCGATCGAAAATTTATTATTAAGAATGCGGACCAGGTCCGTGATAATTGCCAGCGACGCGGTGTCTCGTGTGACATCGATCAGATCATTACGCTGGAAAGTGAGCGGTTGGAAAAACTGAAGCTTGCGGAAGAACTCAATCGTCAAGCCAATGAAACCAGCAAGCAGATTCCCAAGGCTGAGAGTGCCGAGCAACGCAATGAGTTGATCGAGAAGGGACGGGATCTCCGGCTACAAAAAGAGGCTGTGCAGCGGGAACGGGACCAGCTCGATGCAACGATTATCGACTTGCAGTCCGCAATCCCGAATATGACACATCCCGATGTGCCCACCGGTGGTGAGGATGATGCAAAAGAAATTTCGTTCGGAAAAACACCGAAGCCGGACTTCGAGTTTGATACTCTCGATCATGTCGAACTGGGAGCGAAGCATGATCTATTTGATTTCGAGGCGGGCGCGCGGGTTGCAGGTGCTGGGTTTTATTATCTCAAGAATGCCGCGGTCCGGCTTGATTTGGCGTTGCAGCATTACGCCATCAGCTTTTTGGCGGACCAAGGGTTCACACCAATCACAACGCCGGATCTGGCACTTACATCGATCCTCAAGGGAATTGGTTTCACTCCGCGAGGCCCAGAAACCCAAATCTACAGCGTTGAAGATTCGGAACTGAATTTGGTCGGTACGGCAGAGATTACTCTCGGCGGCATGCTGGCAGGACAAACACTTGATGCGGAACAGTTGCCTGTACTGCTTTGTGGGTTGAGTCATTGCTTCCGCACCGAAGCTGGGGCAGCTGGTCGAGCCACGAAGGGGTTGTACCGCGTTCATCAATTTACCAAAGTCGAGATGTTTGCTTTCACGTCTGCAGAGTCGAGTGATGACATGCATTTGAAAATGCGTGACTATGAGTGCGAAATTTTTGATGCCTTGGAAGTTCCCTATCGCGTGATCGATACTGCCACGGGGGATCTTGGTGGGCCGGCTTACCGAAAATTCGATCTCGAAGCCTGGATGCCCGGTCGTGGTGACGGAGGCGCATGGGGTGAAGTCACGAGCACAAGCAATTGCACCGACTACCAGGCACGACGGTTAGGAGTCAGGTCCAAGAAAACCGGGCAGAAAGGTACCGAGTTTGTGCATACACTGAACGGGACCGCTGTTGCCACAGGTCGCGCCATGATTGCGATCCTGGAGAATCACCAGCTCCCAGATGGTCGCATCAACGTACCCAAGGTGCTGCAACCATGGGTTGGATGCGAGGTGCTTGAACCCAACGATTGAGGTGGAAGCTGATCGAGCCTGAAATGACTTGCTGGTGCTATCATCGGTGCGATGAATAGTCGTCTGCACCAAGTTTTCATTCCGCAGCGTACACAGTTCTCCTGAGGGGCTCTTAGGCCATGATCCCTGACTTGATTGCCCTTACTGCTGCGTCAGTCCGGTCATTTGCATCGATTTTTCGAAGCACATGTTGGACATGCTCTTTGACAGTTTCAATGCTGATGCATAGAGACTTGGCAATTTCCTTGTTGCTGAGGCCGAGTGCAATGTGACGCAAGACTTGAGCCTCCCTGGCAGTCAGCGGGAAATCTGACGGCAACATCCGCACGTCGACCGTTTCCTGCATGGTCTTTTGAATGAGGCATAACAGACTTTGCTCGTCAGCAGCATTGCCTGTCGCAATGTGCTGCAGAGAATCCAAGAGCGTTTTTGAGGGAATATTCTTCAACAGGTAATCTGCAGCACCCAAAGCAGCCGCTCTGGCGATATAAGTCGGATTCTCGTAGGCGCTGAACACAACAACAGGGACCTCTGGATGCAATTTGCGAATCTGCTCCAGTAATTTCAGGCCACTGCCATCGGAAAGTCGAATGTCCAGTAAGACAAGATCAATCGAGTGCTCTTCCAGGCATTCCAACGCCTCACCGGCGGTCGGTACTGCACCAGCGACATGAAACGGGGGGCTGTTGAGAAGCCAACTCACGCCTATGCGGGCGACCTCATGATCATCGACAATGAGTACATTCCAAGACACGGCTTACTGCCCCTGACATCATTACGGGTGATTTAAATCTCAATATTCCCTCCCGTGCGTGTTGAAACGCAGGCATACCCGTAAGAATCCACAAACGACTTGTGTTTCCGGCTGCATCGCTGTCCTATACAACCCAAAGCCTTTGCAACTCTGCCTACAGCAAGTGGCAGCGAAGCCACGAGACATCAGGTGAGTTAGCAACCAATTGCGATGTTGCAAAAAGGGCGTACTCCAATGATGGAAAAACGTGACGCGTTCTTTCAGGTAC